>CBDUUM010000011.1:0-20397 GCA_965370445.1 uncultured Methanosarcinales archaeon | reverse complement strand
TGCCCTGCCCGTGTATCAGTAGTTCTACCAGGTCATCGGGTTCATCCATATCAGTACTGACCAAAAAGGAATCATACACATCCACGCTCAGGCCAGCTTCTCTGGCAATCCTTAGGTGGTCAAGGAAACTGGTACCGTAATAGTCCACATGGAATTTTTCCGGATTTCGTATCAGCAAGGCATTAGTCCCGCCCCCTGAACCGGGAGCTATTACCACGTCTGCTGTCATATTTGTAAGTTCGATAATCAGTTTTTCAGTGACCAGCGGCATATCTGCCATAATAATAAGCACAGTACCATCCCAGTGTCCGGCCGATTTTTTGAGGTATTCGTTCAATGCATCGTTCAGGCTTTTCTCATTAAGCAGGACATTGATATTTGACGGAAACTCAGTATTCATGATACTGGAAAACGAGGAATTCAAAATATCGATCTCATCGAATTTCCCTGACTTTTCCAGTGCACTTATAACATCAAATAACATACAAAGAGCAAGCTCTTGCCTCTGGGTTTCGGAAAGTACTTCTGATAGTCTTGATTTTGCATTTTCCTTTTTAAAGGGGATCACTGCTCTTATTGCATCATCGGTCATGGTCTGGAATCATAGACTCACTCTTTTATATTATGTCTGCCGATTTCCCACAGTTCCAGGGCAAGTGATTCGATCTCATTACGGTTCTCAAGCCTATCCAGCCATTTTTTTGGAATAGCGTCAATTCCGAGATAAGCACCGCTGATAGCACCTGTAATAGCAGCAATAGAATCAGTATCCCCGCCTGCATTAATGGCAGTAAGTATAGCCCTGGAAAAATCCAGCGGATCTTTAGAAAAACAATAAAAAGCTGAAGGTACCACATCCCGTGTCATCAGGGAAGTGCCTATCGTGGAGAATGCATTGAGTTCGGGCATATATCTCATTTTTTCAATGGAAAATATCTTGTTGCCCAATACAGGGTCGTATTTTTTAGCCAGGCTGCCAGCAGTCTTTAAAATGATATCTGGGCTGGTGTTTGTTATTGCAAGAGAGACAGCAGATGCTACAGCCACTGCACCACCAATGGATTCGGGATGTCTGTGGGTTGGTAGTGATGAATCTACTGCCGTTCTTTCGACTTGTTCTAAGTTATCCGGATAGAGCAAACCGATCGGGGATATGCGCATTGATGAGCCGCATGTGGGTGAATCTCCACCGGATTCCTTCCATGGGGTGCCGGATTGTAAGCGCTTGCAGGAATCAAGGCTTGTACGGCCCCAACCTCTGTTTGATCCGGGATGTGATATGATCATCATATAATGTTCAACGAGTTTCTTTGAGAAAAGCACAGGGTCGAATTTACCAGCTTCCAGGATACTGCGTGTCAGGATCAGTGTTTGTTCAGTATCATCTGTATACTGCCCTGGTCTAAGTTTTTCATTAGGACTTCCCGGCATGCCTGGTCCGTAGTCAAATACGATATTGAATTTTTGTTTTATTTCTCCGGGACTCATGCCTTCGGTTTGCATTCCAAGTGCATCCCCTATAGCACTTCCCAGCAAGCAGCCAGTATATTTTTTTCTATACATCTTTCATCGATAGCGATTTCATTTGAAATAAATTATTTGGTATTATTCTCATAATAAAATGTTATTATTATCATTACTATTATTTCAGTCTCGTGATATTAATAAAGTTTCAAAATTGAATTTATTCACTTATTATATATAATAATATATTTATTATTCACCACATATTATATATAGAATACTATATATAATATTTAGATTATGATTTTTTATAATTTATTTATAATATATATGATTTTAAATATTATTTATAATATATTTTATATTATCATGTTATCTATTATGTTATACAATTTCTCTAAAAAACGCATACTTATTTATTATTTTGGATGAGTGGTGTGATTTTTCATTTTTATAAGCCTATATTTATATATAGTAAATCACATCAAAAAAGGTACCCTCTGTATGTAGAATATGGTGTTTGAAACATAGATAGAAATTGTAAAATAATTGAAAAAAGTACATCTGTTGCATACCCCCATTCCCATATAATATAGTATTGCTTTGAACACACAACATCATATATCCAGAGGATTATATTTTATGTAGATCATGATGGGGTTTTGTGTCGCAAATATCATATTCCTATAGTATATGTAATTCAGAATGTTACAAAAATATAGCTAAATATATTCTCAACAATCAAAGACCATAAACTATAGGAATATTTGCGAAAAATGAAAGATCATATCAAAACCAAACCAAAAACAAACAAACTATGTAATAAAATAACCTTTGGTTATATTTATTACAATATTTATTACAACACACAGATATTTTCAAACATGACATATTTTTAGATTAATATATATCAAATAGTATTTTTTTAATAGAATATTAATTACTAAATATTAACATATTTTGAAATAAAGTTGGACAGTTCATATATTTATATTTTTTACAAAAATTTATTAAAAGTAGTAAAGTTATCAATCACTTGATAAAAATTTATACTGAAATGGATTTAAGCTGAAGTAATGAAAATATGTATAAAAAAAGTGAGAGATACTAATTATAAGTAGAAACATATATATATTAATACTGCCAAAATTAATGTATTAGTCAATTTATTAATTTAAAAAATGTCTTTCAACGGAGCGCATGTTATGGGATCCCTCAAAAGAAGAATCAAGGAACGGTTGGAAAAGTATCTTGAGCTTGATACTGCAGGAATAAGAAATACTCTCCTGAACATTTTCCTTGAAATAAAAGAAGCTACTGTTGATGCAATTCATAAAATCCTTTCCAGGAAATATGATGTTTCACATAATATGGTAGCGTCAATGATAGGCTATGTGCATTCAAAACTGGGGATACTCAGGGCGCATAAAGAGTCCTATAAAACACCAATAGTATACACACTAAAAGATGATTACGTAGAACTGGTGAAATCTGCATTAATAAAACCTACGCACACTTAAGTATCGTCCGGTACTAACGTTTTATTGATAAGTAAAATCCCAATAGCGAAGCATGGAATAAAATAAATGACCCTTGTTAAAGATGCTCCGAGAACCTCAACTACAATAATAGTAAGGTCAGAATCAAATACGCGGATAAGCCGTTCCCGGGACCCCTATTATGACCTAATGCGGCGTATCTTCCAGGAAGAAAGAACAGCAGCAAGGGGTCAAAAATTTCTTATACTTGTAGAAGAACGGCAGAAAAACAAAGACCCGGTAAAAACAAATGAATGGAAAGAGATCGCAGAAGAATTAGGTGTGGGAAAAGCTTCATTCTATTCAATGAGGAATAAACTACTTGGAGCTGGACTTATAAGCAACAAGAACGGTGAATACAGACTCTCCGGGCAATTCAGCAAAGACCTAAAGGACATGGCAGAATGGTGGTGGAGTGCCGTTTTGAAAAACGACCCCGAAAACCTTTAATCGATCATATTTTCAATCTCATTGTTCAATTTGATAATTTTTTCAATGATATTTTCCCCACGCCCTTTTTTTCTGAGGATTTCCACCTTTTCTGAGATAGAAACTATAAAATCATCCTCGACAAGATTGTCTGCATGGGCCACGATCTTTTCTTCCAGGGTCAAAGGAATATACCTATCTGGCGGCAGACCCAGTGAAACAGTATCCTTTGGTGTTATCCCTGCACCGATATGGGTCCTGATAATATCGACTATCCTATCATCAAGCCCGAATTCCTTTGCCAGAATTACCCCTTCCACCCCATGCCTGATATCATGTGTTTGTGACCGGCCTATATCGTGAAGTAATGCTCCAATCTGCACAAGTTCGATATCTACGGCATACCCCTTTTGATGGATTTTCCCAGCCAGTTCCCTGGCAAAATCTGAAACCACTATGCAGTGACTTATTACCTTGTCACTGCATCCGGCCAGCTTAAGCAATTCAATAGCAGCGTTTTTATCAGGGATCAAGCTTACGTCAACTCATTGATCCGCTTTTTCAAGGTCTGCTTGACAAGTTCATTGTCCTCAAAGACTACATCCTCACCACAATTGGGACATAGGAACTCTAACTCAGCCACAATATCAAATACGAATCGACCACAGTTGTTCTTACAAACATAGAACATATTATCATTTTCAAATTCAAACTTGGTCTTGAGATTCCGGATAAATTTATCCGTTTCAGCTTCAAGCAATTCATTAATGCCATTAAGGTCTATCTTCCACAAGTATGTAAGCCAGCCACTGTCCTTATTCCTCTCACGCCTGTATGTAGCAAGCCTATTCTCAAAAAGAATGTAAAGGGTTCTCCGTACAATGTTCAACGGAACGTTCGTTATCTCAGCCACACCATCATCAGTTATCTCCCCCTCAGGCATGTTCAGGACAACGTTCATTCCTTCTTCTCCAACCAAATTCAATAAAAGACCTTGAATAACCGGATCATCCAGATTTACCAAAATTATTCACCTATCCCCTAATTGTGTGCTATAAAGATATTAAACTTCCGTGTTGCTATCTTCAATAATATCAATTAGACCACTAACAAGCTGCTCTGCCTGCCTGACAACTTCCATCCTGCTGTTACCATCTGATAAGAATGATACCACAGGATCATCCTTTTCACACACAGTTCCTTCAGATGGGATATCGGCAGCCGTACCCTCATTATGACATTGCACTAAATAATCATATCCCCTTTTTTCCACCACAAGCCTTTGCGGGGCAAAGAATATAGTCTTGATAGAAAAACAATGGCTATCCCCGCACACGGGCAGTTTTCCCTGAAATGATTCATGGTGAAGCCGGAAAATATTGAGCCCGGTCGACTGCTCAACTGTATCGATGCTGCCCTGGAACCGGGGATTGACCTCAAGGACGACAGGTCCTTTGTCAGTTATTATGAAATCCACCCCGTTTGAGCCGATCAATTCCAGTTCCTTTGCCAGGTTTATGGAAGTTTCACGCATCCAGTCATTGTGTTCAGATATGTATGGTGTGATGTTGCCACAATATGCAAAGGGCATCCCTGTGAGTGTATCAATCCCGGCAAGCTGTTCATTGACAGCAATAGCAGCGGCTTGCTTTTTCGTAGATATAAGAGATACACTTGCCACAGTGCCTTTAATGTATTCCTGGAGCAGGTATTGTCCACACTCAAGCACGGCCATTGTCATTGTAAGGTCTTCTAAATTATTCACCAACCTGTTTTCCATTCCACCGGCCCCGGACCTTGGTTTAATAATGGCCGGATAGCCACCGGTCCAGTCCCCGGGAGTTTTAAGTGAATCAAGTGAGACTGTAAAAGGGTGGGGGAGGTTCAGGAGCTTTAACTTATCTGCCAGCCAGGCCTTATCAGAAATACTGGTAAAGATATTGGGAGGATTATTAAGTACAGGAACATTTCCGGTTATTTCTTCAACCCAGCCGCCCAGGTGCTCAAACCCCGGGCCCAGCACTATAAGATCAACAGGTAAAAGTGTCCTGACAAGCGGTGCAAGTTCCTGCAGGTCCGGATCATGGTCGTCAGGCATGTCGTGAATTACTGACCTCTCAGAGCAGGCTTTCAGGTCCACATCATTGAACCTGCCCAGTGTATATACCGTATACCCGGCCCGGCTGGCAGAACAGGCTATGTGGCGCGTGTTGACCCCTATTACCAGAACTTTCATACTTGATCACAGCTCACTGCATGATGCTTGCAGCCTCTGCTGCTGCTCCGGAACGACCGATAATTGTGACATGGTCGCCGTCTTCAAGAATTGTTTCCCCGTGGGCAATAATGGACAGCTCTCCACGCCGTAGCAGCACGATAAGACTATTTTTCGGGATCTCTACGTCTTTGATAGCATTGCCTACGATCTTGGGATTGCTGACTGTTACCTCTATGATATCACCTTCTGTACCTACTTCACACATTGTGAAAAGGTCATGGCGTCCGACCATGTTCTCAAGAATAATGGCTGCGGAATTTATAGGACTCATAGACCTGATCCCCATTTCAGAGAACAGCGGGATGTTGTTCTTGTCGTTCACCCTGGCAACCAGCATATCGCTGGAAAAACCGAATTTGCTTTTCGCTATCTGGCATGCCAGCAGGTTAACGTTATCCTTGTCGGTGGTTGCTACTATATATTTGGCATGCCTGATACCGGCCTTTTCAAGGATATTCAGGTCATTGCCGTCGCCCTGGACTGACTTTATTCCCAGTTCCATGACCAACTGGCAGTTTGTTTCATCAGTATCAACTATTACTACATTCTCACCGCGTTTATCAAATCTCTGGGCGAGCTCCCTGCCCACCCCTCCCCCTCCTATGATCAATATCTCCATTGGTATCACTCCTAATTTTCTTGCAAGGGTTCCGGCAAAGATGCCGGGCAGCAGGACTGAAAAGATAACGGTTAAAAATACCAGTCCTACAAGTATATCCACCCCGTCTGCAGTACCGTTTAATCCCTTTATCCGTATGGCAAAGTAAGTAACCATGGATGCAGGTACAACGCCACGGGGTGATATAACTGAAATAAAGGTTTTTTCCTTAAACGATAGCATGGAATTAACGGTAGATGCCATGATCGCTGTGGGCCTGATCACAAATAATAATACCAGGATCACTGCAACACCCATCATGCCGATATTCCAGATATATTCAAAACGTATCATGGCGGCCAGAAGAATGAAGATAATGGACAGCAGTATTATCACCAGATCGCCTTTGAACTCTTTTATCGATTCTTTGTGGGCAATTTCTGTGGAACCTATGATCAGGCCAAGTATGGCCACGGCCAGTATTCCGGAACCTTCCCCGAATATCTCGGCAAACGTGAATGTAAGCAGTACCATTGTCAAAGTGAATATACGTGCATACTGGGCTGTGACCATGGAAAAGTTTTGCAGGACATATGCAAGTACTATTCCTCCGAACACTCCAAGAATCGAGCCCATGCCAATTTTAACTACCATGTATCCCAGTGCACTTATTCCTGATATGTCCAGCAGTATCCATTCAAATATCAATGCTGCCAGAATTACACTGATGGGATCGTTCAGTACGCCCTCTGTCTCAAGTATCTTGCTAATCTTCCGGTTTACATGGATCTGCTTTACAAGTGGCGTGATAACCGTGGGACCGGTAGCACAGACCAGTGCACCGAATAACATAGCCATGCCTGGCTCAATATCAAGAAGATAATATGCTGTAATTGATGCCCCGGTGAATGTAATTAATACTCCAATGGTTATTATGTTAAGAATGCTCCTTTGGAGTGTCCTGATATGCCTGATATTTATCTGCAGTCCACCATCGAATATTATTATTGCTACGGAAAGCGCAACGATGGCTTCCAGTTCATTTTCAAAACCGGTCAAATCTATAATCTTCAGTCCTTCCGGTCCCAGGATTATGCCAAAAATGAGCAGGAAAACTATACTGGGCATCTTCAGGAACCGGGCAAAAAGCTGGGCTCCAATACCCATTAAAAGGACGACTGCCAGGATGCCAAGAATATATGTGGCTTCAGCCATCCTTTAGGTCACCTTTGTGTTTTGCATTGTAAATATTTTAAAAGAATCTTGCAGCACTTTCCACGGCCCTGGCTAAGAGCTCAGCTCCTTTTTTAATATCCTCAAGGTCTACTACTTCTACAGGGGAATGGATGTATCTTGAAGGAACACTTATTACTGAAGAAGGGATGCCGCACTTGGTCAAGTGTATGGCTGTTGCATCTGTGGTTCCGCCATCAGCCACTTCAGGCTGGATGTCGATGTTGTGCTGTTTTGCGGTCTCTTTTAACCACTTGATGACCTTTTCTGTGGCAATGAGGCCCCTGCCTCCGGCATCGGCTATGGTGATCGCCGGACCTTTTCCTATTTCAATGGCGCTGTGCTTTTTTTCTATACCTGGGTGGTCACCTGAGACTGTAACATCAGTGACCAGGGCCAGATCAGGGTCAAGGCCGAAAGCACTGGTCTTGGCGCCTTTAAGGCCGACTTCTTCCTGGACTGTACCCACTGCATATACTGTTGATTTTACATCCAGTTCACTTATGATGCGCATGGCCTCGATCATCAGCACGCAGCCGGCCCGGTCGTCAAATGATTTGCCTGTGAACCTGTTATTGGCAAGGCGGGCAAACTGGCGGTCCAGGGTGATGGGAACTCCGGGGATGACTCCCATGGCTTCGGCTTCTTTGTCGTCTTTGGCACCTACATCAATGAACATGTTTTCGGCTTCTACCATTTTTTTGCGTTCTTCGTCCTTCATTGCATGGGGCGGTTTGGCTCCGATGACGCCGTAAATATCTCCTAATTCGGTATGGAGTATTACCCGCTGGCTGTGCAGGGTCTGGTCGAACCAGCCGCCCAGTTTTACGAAATGGACGAATCCTTTGTCATCTATGTACTTGGACATTAGTCCTATTTCGTCCATATGTGCAGCTATCATGATCGAAGGAGAGCTGCCGTTGCGTGTGGCGATCAGGTTACCAAGTTTGTCAACTTTGATATCGTCAACGTATGGTCTTAGTTTGTCTTCGAGTAGTTGCCTGATATTGCCTTCGTAACCGGAAACTCCATGTGCATTTGAGAATAGTTTAAGATTTTTTTCTATCTGTTCCATATAATTCACCAGATGTTAGTGTAAAGGGTTTTTCAAGATTTAAAGATTATCCCTGTTTGGTGTTAAAATATCTTGGCTGTGGAGTTGTGGGTGGTTGTAATGGGGATGGCGGGGTGTTCAATGTAGCTGGGACTGGCTAGACAGATAGTGTTTTTCTAGTGTGAAAATTTGATAGAAGTGGTGCTTTGGTGTGAATAATTAGAAAAATTAACGCTATTGCTATTGATTTAGTGGCAAAGTTGATTTGTCAAAGGTGGGTTAAAAGATGAAAGAGTCTATCAGGTCATGTGATGCAGGACACGACCCAATAACCATTACAACATTATAATAATAGACTATTTAACGTTAGATTTATACTATATATTTAACTTTCCGTTTAAATGTATTGCGATGATTTTATCATGTAATTTGATTTAATAGACTTTGGTGATTAGGTTTGGACATGAGAAAAAGAAAATATCATCATTTTCCCCTTCATAATATTGATTTTACCCAAAAGTACAGTTTTTGGGCCGACCTTCCATATCTTGTAGAAACATTTGCAGGGATGAATAATAAATCCGGGTCATTCAAATTGGTAGGAAATAAAGGGGAAACCTTGGATACAAAACGAAATATTGCCATTGATATCGCTGAAGCAAGTGTAGATTTCGTACCATTGACCAATCAAAACCTGGAAAATATAATGTTGAACATTAACCAGAATGGTACCATTGATTTCAGGTTTCGGATACTTTATTCGCATCTGAGTACAAAATACAGCCGTATCGCCACCAGAGGCGATACATTCCTGGTAAGGAGTGAACTTGCAGATGGTATTCTAACATTGAAGGTACACTTGGCGGATGGTCCCGGGCATACAACCTGTAATGAGATTGCCGATACTATAGTAGACGAGATTGATCGGAGTAATAAAAAATAATAATCTATATCCATGATAGATTAGTCACCTGCTATTGGAATAATACTGCAAAACCGAATAATTTATCTACTATATATTTAATGAGAGTGGTGAATTTCATACTTACTTATCCCAGGTGATAAATTACTTCAAAAAAACAGGAATTTATGTATTGTTATATAGTAGATATAACGATGCTTATCTATAGTAATAATAACATTAAGGACAATTCTATAATATATATTAGTACTTGAATAAAACTCATCAGGACGGTAGAAATAATATGACAAAGGCTGATATTTTATCACAGATCAAGAAAGCCGAAGACGATGCAAGAACAATAATATCTGAGGCCAATGAAGCTAAAGCCAAAAAAATCCTCGAAGCAAAGGACCAATCAAGAAATTTGATCAATGAGACCAAAAAAGAAAGCGAAGCAATTGCTGACCAGAAGATTTCCCAGGCAAAAGAGACAATAATATCCGAAAAAGAAAAGATGTTCGAAGAAGGGGTCGCTGCCGCAGAATCAATAAAATCAAAAGCAAATAGCAATGTAGCAAAAGCTACAGAATATCTCGTGCAGCAATTTGAGGGGAACATACATGCTTAAAGCCAAAAAGGTTTCAAAAGCAGTAATTATAGGCAATAAGAAATTATTGCATCCGACTGTGGACATCTTGCATTCAATACAATGTGTCCATGTAGAAGATTTCATAGAGGACGATTCATTTCTTACAATTGGCAAACCCGGTGAAGTGGCATCGGAAGCCTCTAAAAAATTGGTCAAACTACGATCACTTACAAATTTTTTAGGTATAAAATCAACACAATCTGATAAGCTTCAAAATGAAGATGCAATTCTAAATGAACTTGATGCAAAATTAGAAAAGCTGGATTCAATTGTCACCGAATTATTAGATCGGAAAAATGTGCTTGGGAATGAACTAAAGAATATAGACAATTCAATTTTCGTGCTGGAACCTCTATCTTTACTACCACTGGACCTTGAGTTTTATAGGGGTTATAGTTCAATCACTGTCACCACAGGCTATGTCCTGGGTGAAATATCTGAAATTGAACAAGAGATCAGGAGTATTACAGCAAAATATGAACTATTTTCATCACCCTCTGACAAGAGAAATGTTATCACCTTATTTGTGCCTGTTGGGCACCAGCAGCAGGTCATGGACATTCTTGAAAATTATTACTTTAATGATATCCGTATACCTGAATTAAAAGGTAATCCCGGAAAGATCATGAGCGGGATGCAAAACAGGAAGGAAGACATACAATTAGAACTAAACTCACTTGAAGATCAAATTACCAATCTTAAAGATGAATATGTGGATTTCATCCTTGCTTCAGATGAGATATTATCAATCACCACTGAAAAAGCAGAAGCACCATTGCGTTTTGCAACATCTGAGAATACATTTATTATTGATTGCTGGATAACTGATGACAAGTTCCAGCAGGTAGAAGATACCCTTGAGAAAAATTTCAATGGTAGTGTGATGATTTCCAAACTGGATATGGAGAAGGAAGAGATCGAATCCAGTACCATTCCGGTGGAATATGATAATCCCGGGTCGGTCAAGCCTCTTGAAACGATCATGGACCTGTATTCCAGGCCCCTCTATAAGGAGATCGACCCATCAGTTGTTATTTTCTTCACATTCCCATTATTCTATGGTCTCATGCTCGGAGATATCGGATACGGTCTGGTACTCCTGACACTTGGCATGATAGGCAGAGCAAAGATCAGGTCAGAAGGTTTAAAACCCCTGGCAACCCTGCTCATATACTGTAGTATCACGACATTAATATTCGGTATACTGTTTGCCGAAGTATTCGGATTCCACCTGTTCGGACATCATAGTGTTGTGGCAGAACTGATTGGTGAGCACAGTGCACTGGGAGGAATATTCTATAATTACCATGCCCTTCCTATTTTGGACAGGCTTGATGAAAATGATATTCCTATCCTTTTAGCGGGTACTGCGCTGATAGGTGTGCTACACTTGAATCTTGGCTACCTCATTGGATTTAGAAATGTAGTAGTAAAGCATGGAGTAAAAACTGCAATATTAGAAAAGCTAAGCTGGATCGTACTGCAGGTAGGAGTGATAATCTATGCTGCAGCATCCATGGGATATCTCCCGGCCCAGGGAACAGCAGTCGGAGCATCCGTAGCAGTGCTTGCAGTTGTAATGCTCATTGCAGGTGAAGGTGGGACTGCAATCCTGGAATTGCCTTCTATGCTAACTAATATTTTATCATATACAAGGCTTGCAGCCATAGGTCTATCTTCAGTAGGAATCGCCCTTGCAATCAATCAAATCGCAGTAGAAACACTATTCCCTAAGGGTGGATTATTCATAATTATAGGTATAATCGTACTTATACTAGGTCACACATTAAATACCGTGCTGGGCGTAATTGCGCCCGGACTGCATTCATTGAGGTTGCAGTATGTGGAATTTTTCACAAAATTCTACAGCGGCGGTGGTCGTCAATTTAATCCATTTGGATATACTCGAAAATACACGGAGGAAAAATAAATGGCAGATATAAATTTAGTAGAAGCGTCAATTGAACAAATCCTGGCGAATCAGGCAGGTATTATAGCTATAGGAGCTGGTCTTGCAGTAGGATTGACAGGCATCGCATCTGCTCTTGCAGAAAAAGATATCGGTGCTGCAGCCGTTGGTGCAATGGCAGAACGTGAGGAACTATTCGGTAAAGGTTTGATCCTGACTGTTATCCCGGAAACCATCGTCATCTTTGGGTTCGTTATTGCTTTCATGCTATTTGGGAAGATTTAAAACCCTCCCTTTGGAGATAGTATATGGGACTTGAAGACGTTGTGAATGATATCCTGGAGCAGGCCAGGTCAGAATATTCAGCCATCAATGCTGAAGCTGATGAAGAGGCTGCTGCCCTGATAAGTAAGGCACAATCCAGTGCAGATGAGATTAAGCAAACTCGTATGGCAGAGGTTGATGCCCTTATTGAGAGGGTGCATAAACAGGAAATATCCAGTGCACGTCTGGAGATGAAGCGGGCTGCCCTTAATGCAAAAAAGGATATTCTGGACAGTGTAAACCAATCCGCGTGGGATACCATCGCTTCGATGCCAGCCAAGAAGAATGCCAGCCTGTTAAAGGCACTAATCGATAAATACGGCAGCAGTGGAACCAGGGTATATTCTAATGAAAAAGATGCAAAACATGTTATGAAAATGACCGATCTTACATATATGGGTGAGATCGATTGCATCGGCGGACTGGTCATAGAGAACGATGACGGTACTGTACGTATGGATTATACATACGATAGGATTCTGGAAGATGTATCTGAACAGTCGCTGAAACATATCTCAGATATACTCTTTGGATAAACTCTTTGGATGAGGTCTTCATGGCATTCTTAATCAAGCGGGGCAGTAAAAAGTATGCATACATTACGGCCCGGGTCAGGGCTATGAAGAGCAAGCTGATCCAAAGGGAAGTTTTTCCAAAGATGATGAACATGGACCTTGCTGAGATCACACGTTTTATCGGTGAGTCAGAATATAAACAGGATGTGGATGAACTTGCCCAGAAATACAGCGGCATAGACCTTGTAGAGCATGCCCTCAATCAGAATCTTGCCAGGACATACAGGAAATTGTTACGTATTTCCAAGGATGAACCGCACTATTTGATCACAGAATACCTGAGGTACTGGGATATCTGGAATATCAAAACCATCCTCAGGGGAAAATATTACGGAGCTCCTCTTGAAGAGATACAGGAGGCTGTAGTGGCAGCAGGACAACTAGGATATCGTCAACTTATCTCAATTGCCAGCATGGAATCAATTGATGATGTTAAGGTTGCTCTTGAAAATACCCCATATCATTCAGCAGTTTCCGATTACCAGGGCGGAATGCTGTCAACTGTCGAGAATAATCTGGACAAGTTATATTATTCCAGAATACTTTCTTCAATGGGCAAATCTAAAGGTGAAAAGTTAAGCCTGAAATTCATCAAGACCGAAATTGACCTTAAAAACCTTAAGACTCTTTTCAGGACTAAAAAGGCAGACCTTCCCAGGGATGAGATAATGGAACTGTTAATACCTGGCGGAGCTGAACTAAAAGATGGAGATCTACGTCGTCTGGTCTCTCTTTCATGGGCGGATTTCATTAAAAGCCAGGAAGATTATTCATATTGGTCTGCGCTTTCAGAAGTGATCAGTGAAGATATGCCCTCACTTATGGATGTGGAAGCAGAACTGGACAAATATGCAATGAAATATTCATCAAAAGTATCGCATTATTATCCACTATCCATTTTACCAATTTTTGATTATATAGTCCGGAAGAATAATGAAATAAGCAATCTTAGAATGATAGCCAGAGGCAAAGAATCTGCATTGTCCGATGATATCATAAAGAAACATCTGGTGATGTGATATGGAGATAGCAGTAATTGGAAGCAGTGAATTTACTCTTGGTTTCAGACTTGCCGGTATAAGAAATATCCATGAAATAGGCGGAAAAGATGAACTTATACCTATTATTCAGAATATACTTAACGACAGGGAAATAGGAGTATTGGTTATCCATAACGATGATCTGGCCAGTTTGCCTGAGAATTTCCAGAACATGCTGGATGAACTGGTTACACCCACGACAATTGCACTGGGTGGTGCAGGTGAAAGTTCAAATTTAAGAGATAAAATAAAACAAGCAGTAGGTGTTGATCTGTGGAAATGAAAGGAGAGATTTATAGAATATCAGGGCCAGTGGTCACAATCCAGGGCATCAATACCCGGATGTATGATGTGGTCAAAATAGGACATGAACGTCTGATGGGAGAGGTTATCGGAATCGAGGGGGATCGGTCCATTGTCCAGGTCTATGAAGAGACGGCAGGTGTCAGGCCCGGGGAACCAGTAGAGAATACGGGTATGCCACTTTCCGTTCAACTTGGACCCGGCCTTCTTAAGAGTATATATGATGGGATACAGCGTCCTTTGCCCCTTCTTAGGGACAAGATGGGGGACTTTATCGAGAGGGGAGTTACGGCAGATGGCCTGGATCAGGAGAAACTCTGGGAATTTAGATCTACTGCCAAAGCAGGAGATGCGGTTTCCGGCGGCGATGTGATCGGGACCGTCCAGGAGACCATTAATGTGGAACACCGTATAATGGTCCCGCCTAATGTATCAGGTACTATTGATGAGATCAAGGACGGGAAGTTTAAAGTGGTTGATACGATTTGCACATTGACCGACGGTACAAAACTTCAGATGATGCAGAAATGGCCTGTCAGGATGCCCAGGCCGGTGAACAAGAAACTAACGCCGAATACCCCGCTTATCACGGGTCAGCGAATTCTTGATGGATTGTTCCCTGTGGCCAAAGGCGGTACAGCAGCTATACCCGGTCCATTTGGTAGCGGTAAGACCGTTACCCAGCAGCAGCTTGCAAAATGGAGCGATACTGAGATCGTGGTCTATATCGGCTGCGGTGAAAGGGGTAACGAGATGGCTGATGTGCTTACCGAGTTCCCTGAACTGGAAGACCCAAAGACCGGCCGTCCCCTGATGGAGCGGACCGTGCTTATCGCCAATACCAGTAATATGCCTGTGGCAGCCAGGGAAGCCAGTGTATATACCGGCATCACTATTGCCGAATATTACAGGGACATGGGATACGACGTATCACTAATGGCTGACAGTACCAGCAGGTGGGCCGAAGCCATGCGGGAAATCTCGTCCCGGCTGGAAGAAATGCCGGGTGAAGAGGGTTATCCTGCATACCTGTCAGCACGGTTGAGTGAGTTCTACGAACGGGCAGGCAGGGTTGAATCCCTTGCAGGGCTTGACGGTTCCATTACTATCATTGGTGCGGTTTCACCACCGGGCGGTGACTTCTCAGAACCGGTCACGCAGAATACGCTGCGTATTGTAAAGGTGTTCTGGGCACTGGATGCAAAGCTTGCACAGAGGAGGCATTTCCCGTCTATTAACTGGCTGAGCAGTTACAGTCTGTACACTAAGGGACTGGCTGACTGGTATAATGATAATGTATCCCCTGAATGGGTCAAACTAAGGGATAATGCTATGGACCTGCTCCAGCAGGAATCAGAATTACAGGAGATCGTACAACTGGTGGGTTCGGATGCACTGCCTCCCGACCAGCAATTAACTCTGGAGATCACAAGGATGATCAGGGAGATATTCCTGCAGCAGAATGCTTTCCATCCCGTTGATACCTTTTGTCCCATGGACAGGCAGTACAAGCTCCTTGACACTATCCACAAATTTGCAGATAAGGCAAATGCGGCACTTGAATCCGGTGTTACGATGCAGGACATTGTCAAACTGGAATCCAAGGATGAACTTGGAAAAGTAAGGTTTGATGAAGATTTCGAAGGTGCGCTTAAAAAGGTCATAGACAAGATGGAAGATGAGTTTAATTCCCTGAAGAGCGAGGACTATGCCGCCACAGCAACTGCAGAGGAGGCTGAGTAAATTGACTAAGGAATACAAGACTATCACAGAAATATCAGGACCGCTTATTTTCCTGGAAAAGACCGAACCTGTAAGTTATGGTGAACTGGTAAACATCAACCTGTCTGACGGTTCTACAAAGAGGGGACAGGTACTGGATACTTCCCATGATAAAGTTGTCGTGCAGGTTTTCGAGGGTACAGGCGGCCTAAACAGGGAATGCGGTGTCAGGTTCACGGGGGAGACCATTAAACTGGCCGTGTCCTCTGATATGTTAGGCAGGATACTTTCAGGAAGCGGCGACCCTCTGGACGGCGGACCCCGTATCATTCCCGAGGACAGGCTGGACATCAACGGTGCAGCTATTAATCCTTATTCCCGGTTACCTCCCGAGGATTTCATCCAGACAGGTATCAGTACTATTGATGGTACAAATACACTGGTAAGGGGACAAAAGCTTCCTATTTTCTCAGGTTCAGGTCTGCCCCACAATGAGATTGCCCTGCAGATTGCAAGACAGGCTAAAGTGCCAGGCAGTGAAGAGGACTTTGCTGTGGTCTTTGCGGCAATGGGTATCACCAATGAGGAAGCCCAGTATTTCATGGCCGACTTCGAGAGGACTGGTGCCCTTGAGCGGGCAGTGGTGTTTTTGAACCTGGCAAATGACCCGGCTGTGGAAAGGTTGATCACTCCGAGGATGGCACTTACGGCAGCCGAATACCTGGCATATGAGCACGATATGCATGTGCTGGTAATCCTGACCGATATCACTAACTATTGCGAAGCACTCAGACAGATGGGGGCAGCCAGGGAAGAAGTACCTGGCAGGCGTGGTTATCCCGGTTACATGTACACTGACCTTGCCAGTTTGTATGAAAGGGCAGGCGTGGTAAAGGGCAGGAAGGGATCAGTAACACAGTTCAGTATCCTGAGCATGCCCGGTGATGATATCACCCACCCGATCCCTGACCTTAGCGGTTATATTACCGAAGGCCAGATAGTCATTTCAAGGGAACTTCATATGAAGGGGATATATCCACCTGTCAATGTGTTACCGTCACTGAGCAGGCTGATGAACAGCGGTATCGGCGAGGGGCGCACCAGGGACGATCATAAGGCAGTATCAGACCAGATGTATGCGGCTTATGCTGAAGGTAAGGACCTGCGCGGCCTGGTGGCTATTGTGGGCAAGGATGCACTGTCTGACAGGGATAAGAAACTGCTGGAATTTGCTGATATGTTCGAGGACAGGTTTGTCAGGCAGGGCATGGACGAGGACAGGGATATCGAGACCACACTCACTATCGCATGGGAAATGCTTGCAGAACTCCCTGAGTCGATGCTGACCAGGATCGACAATAAGTTCATCGAGAAATACCATCCGGCCCACAAGAAATAGAGCTGGATCTTTGGAGGATTAGACTTTGGCTATACAGGATGTTAAACCCACACGTTCAGAACTTATCGAACTGAAAAAGAAGATCAAGCTCTCTGAGGGTGGACATAAACTGCTTAAGATGAAACGTGATGGGTTGATTCTGGAATTCTTTGAGATCCTGGAAAAAGCAAAGAGTATCAGGTCCGAACTTGACGCCCAGTTCGATGCATCGTTGGAGAAGGTCAATATTGCCAAGTCAGTGGAAGGTACTGTGACAGTCAAATCCACTGCTTTTTCTTTTAAGGACACACCGGGTCTGGAAGTCCAGAGCAAGAACGTAATGGGCGTGGTTGTCCCAAAGATCGAGTCAAGCAGTGTAAGAAAGCATATCAATGACCGTGGATACGGTATCATCGGCACCAGCAGCAGAATCGATGAAGCAGTTGATGCCTACGAAGTGCTGGTTGAAAAGATTATCCTGGCTGCCGAGATCGAGACCACTATCAAGAAACTGCTGGATGAGATCGAGAAGACAAAGCGCAGGGTCAATGCACTTGAGTTCAAAGTTATACCCGAACTCACCGAAGCCAGGGATTTTATCATGCTCAGGCTGGATGAGATGGAGAGGGAGAACACCTTCAGGCTCAAACGTATCAAAGGATAGATATACTGTGCGACACATCAGGCATTAGGATGTCGTTAACGGATAAGTTGATCGAGAAGTTTAACGAGCCTGAAACAAAGGCTTGTATTATTCATTATTTTTGGATCATCTCACTGATGATGCTGTTGCTGGGGTATGCAATGATAGCCTACATTCTATTTTATTAGGCTCTCCCCAGGTATGCACTGTTTATTTTATTACAGGGATCTTTGCGGCAATAACTGGTTGGTATGTCTGCATAAATGCACCGAACATCTTCCGAAAAGTATTCAATACAAAAAAACCATTATTGAAATGTGGATGAGTTCACTGAAACAAAATATTACAATCGTTTACTTATTTGTAATCTTGGCCAGGTGTGGATATTCAGGGAATTTGGAAATATACAATTTATAAATTAAGTTTATAAATAACACATCCTAAAATTAATTGAGGTGAGAATATGTCAGGTGATGAACAATCACAATTTGGGGATAATGTCAAAATCATTACTAAACCACTATCACTTGAGAACCCGGTTATAGTGGAAGGTTTTCCAGGTATCGGACTTGTAGGGAATATTGCAAGCCAGCATTTAATAGATGAACTCGAAATGGAATATATCGGAAGTATGGAATCAAAATACTTCCCCCCCATAGCGGTTTTGTTCAATGGTATCATAAATATGCCCGTACGGATTTATGAGAGTAAAGAGCATAATATTATCACTATCATTTCTGATATCCCGATTCATCCCACCATATCATATGAGGTCAGCAAAGTGCTCATAGACTGGGCACGATCAGTAAATGTGAAGGAGATTGTTTCCATTGCCGGGATAGCCACTATGAGTAATGAGGAAAAGGTCTTTGGTGCGGCGACCAATGATGATATGCTAAACAGGATAAAGGATCATGTTGAAATATTCCAGGTGGGGACCATAAGCGGCATTTCTGGTAGTGTGATGACGGAATGTTTTATGCGTAATATCCCTGCCATTAGCTTGTTGGGTGAGACCAATAGTCCTAATCCGGACCCCAAGGCTGCGGCTTCTGTGATCAGTATACTGAAAATAATATATGGTCTTCCTATTGACATTGATAACCTGGTAGAACAGGCCGAACAGATCGAGATCGAACTACAGAAACTTGCCGAGCAGGTTAAGACCAGTGAGGAAGGCGAACAACCCAGACGTGAATTCCCAATGTATGGTTGATAGGGGGAGTATATTAATGAAATATATTGCACTTACAGGAATAGCATCCCAGGTACTAAAGGAATTGCAGGATAATCACATAAGAACCCTTGAGATTCGCAGCCCACACAATTTTTATTCAGTACATGGTTCTGATGTAGGGGATTTTATCTTGCTGACAAGGATCAGCTATAATGATGTCAAAGCTGGAACAATTGGTATGATTGCAAGGATAAGGAGCAAGCAGGTGGCCATACACCATCTCACGCAGATAACCGAAGATGTTTTCGAGGAATGTGAGACATTCTCTACAAGACTCCAACTTGAATTAAAAGGTGTAGGCAGGGTCAGGAAGGTTGAAGAGAATGCTTTGGGAAAACCGTTCATAGTGGAAGCGGATGAGGTCAGATACCTGGAAGGAAGGTAACTGATCCGTGATTCTGGCGGAATACTGTTTCACACCAAAGAGTTTTTATGGATAAAGCACTATTTGGAAGTCCACTGGTCGTATGGTTAAACGCCTGTGGGCTCGTGGCTTAGCCAGGATATAGCGCCGGGCTTCTAACCCGGATGTCGGGGGTTCGAATCCCCCCGGGCCCGTCAGTTATGTTAATATAAGCACCATTTGCCTCGGTGGCTTAGGGGTATAGCGCGTCCTTGGTAATGTGCTGCGGGAAACCGCATGACTCCAAAGAGGACGAGGTCGGGGGTTCAAATCCCCCCCGAGGCTTAAATTTGGTATTATATTATTCCTGCTTTTTTAATAGCGTAATAGTGAAAGAAAGTCGTAAAAGTCTCTACCGTTACATTAGTAATGTGTGAGCGGATAGGGAGTGGGGGTTAGTTAAAAAAACTATTTTACCCGCTCACGAAGCGTACTCCTATATTCATGAAATTTAAATATTTCGATTTTACATGGGAATTTTATTTATATACTATGATGCTAATAGTAATAATGAGGCAAAATTAATTTATTGAAAAACAATCCAGTGGTTAAAAACATGAATATCAAAAAATGCATCACTATCCTATTTGCATTATTGCTCACTATTTCCCCTGCCTTAGCCTACGAGAACATAGGCTCCCAGGATATAAAGGACGGCAGTTCATGGAATATCGGTGGTGGATATTACATCATGGTAGAAGGAGTGGACTATTTAG
>CBDUUM010000010.1:0-20975 GCA_965370445.1 uncultured Methanosarcinales archaeon | reverse complement strand
TAGATATTTTTCGATTTGAGTTTACTGCCAAGGTATATACATATTTTCCATATAAAATATATAGTTATATATAGACCACTCCTTACATCAGGATTAATATTATATCAATTACATATACAACCACAATGCCTGACACAATAATCAAAAATGCCCGCATCTTTCACCAGGGACAGATACATGAAGCGGAACTGGCCATTGAAGACGGGAAGGTCGCCGAGATTGCAAAGATCATACCCTTAAATGATTTCGATCTTGTTATCGATGCAGACAATATGCTGGTACTTCCAGGCATAATCGATGTCCACGTACATTTCAGGGAACCGGGTATGAGCCACAAGGAAGACTGGCACTCAGGTTCATGTTCGGCTGCTGCCGGCGGGGTGACTACAGTAATAGACCATCCCAACACTATACCCCCTGTACTGGATGAGGACACTTTCAAGGCAAAACGGGAACTTGCCTCTTCAAAATCCATAATCGATTTCGGGATCAATGCCGGGGTAAAGGATAACCTGGATGAGCTTGCCCCATTATGGAAAGCAGGCTGCTCGGCCTTTGGCGAGATATTCCTTGGTGAGAGCACGGGTTCGATGACAGTGGAGCGTGACCACATGACTGCAGCATTGCAGATCACCCGCGACCTGGATGCCCTGGCATGTATCCATGCAGAAGACCAGGAGATACTCGAATCATACGGCAAATTGACAAAGGGGGACCTGGAACCCGAGTCTTATTCAAAGAGCCGCCCGAATTTGTCAGAAGCAGTGGCAGTTGCCAATTCTATTGAAGATGTTATGGCTTTCAATGCAAAGGCACATTTGTGCCATATCAGCACCAGGGAAGCTGTTGGTATCATCCGGGGTGCCAAAAGTGGAAACTATGGGGATTCCGGGGGCACGGTCACAGCTGAGGCTGCACCTCACCACCTGTTCCTATCAAATAAGGATTACAACCGGCTGGGCACACTTGGCAAGATGAACCCACCTCTTCGTAAAAGGCGCAGTCTCCAGTACCTGTGGAATGGCTTGAACGATGGGACCATTGATATCGTGGCCTCCGACCATGCGCCCCACACCGAAGCAGAGAAGCAGACAGATATCTGGTCAGCACCTGCGGGTGTGCCCGGTGTTGAGACTATGCTGCCATTGATGCTGCTAGGGGTGCGGCGCAACCTTATCCCTCTGCCAAGGATGGTCGAGGTCATGTGTACAAATCCGGCAATGATATTCGGACTGACAAACCACAAGAAGGGGGCTATCTGGAAAGGCTTCGATGCCGATCTGGTGCTTGTGGATACTGCAAATATATCAAAGGTCAATGCTGATAAACTGCACAGCAAGGCAGGCTGGAGTCCCTACGAAGGTATGGAAGCTATATTCCCTGCAATGACCATATCCAGGGGCGAAGTGATCTGGGATGAAGGTATCCATGCAAAAAAAGGGCGCGGCAAATTCCTGCCCGGTGCCGGGTACGAGGAAAAGGCACCGGAAGAGCCGGCGGCAATGTGCAGGATTGATGAAAAATAACCATATCATGGTGTGGACATGAGCGAAATAATCTCAAGCATTGAGAAAAAGGCGGTGGAGAACCATGCCCGGGTTGCCCTTGGTATAGGCAGTGTAAGTCCTAAACTCCTACACAGTGCGGCTCTGGCAGGTGAGTTCGCAGAGGTGGTGCTGGTGGGAGACAGCAGTAAGATTTACGAGATAGGCACAGACCTGGAAGTGGTACATTCTGATGAGGCTGCAAAGACCATAGTTGACATGCTTGCCACCGGGGATGTGGATGCGGCTGTTCGCGGCACCCTGTCAGCCACGTCCACACTGTCTTATCTCAAAGAAAGGCTGGGTTTGGAGAGCCTCTACCGGGTGGCACTGCTGGAAACCCCTGACGGGATTCCACTGTTCCTGGCTCCGGTGGGTATTGATGAAGGGAGCACTGTTGAGGGGAAACTTGAGTTTATCAGGCGTGGGGCAGAGCACATCAGGAGGTTAGGTGTGGAGCCCAGGATAGCGATACTTTCTGGAGGGCGGTTGGAGGATAAGGGGCGGGACCCGTATGTGGATAAGACGCTGGATGATGCCGATTTTGTCACCTGCAAAGCCCTGGAAGAAGGCTATGATGTACGGCACTACGGTATACTTATCGAGGATGCTGTGGGCGAGGCTGACTTTATACTTGCTCCTGACGGTGTATCAGGGAACCTTATTTTCAGGACACTGGTTTTGGTTGCCGGTGGGTACGGATATGGTGCGGCTGTGTTGATGGATAAGGTATTTGTGGATTCCAGTAGGGTGGGCGGGCATTACACTAAGGCCATTATGATAGCTTCCGCACTGGCAGGTAAATCCTCTCTTCGGTCGGGTTGACTTGAGAATATAATCATATACCACAGTGGGCACGAAGAATCAATTATTGTGATAATAATCCACACACAATGTTAAGAAGCGCAATGAGAAATTATCTTTAATTATTGCATTTCATTCATTAGCAACCCCATCCTGCCTGATGGTGCTTTCTACTCTGCAAGCAGAGGGGGTGCGGCGTTTTAAAAGAAGTGCCAGACAGAGGAAGTGTTACAGTCGCGGCGACGGGTCAGGCGATGGCAAAGGGAGGTGTAGGTGAGTGTTTCATGCATGGGGCGGGACCCGCATGTGGATAAGACGCTGAACTATGCCGAGTTCGTCACCCATAAAGCCTTAGAAGAAGGGTATGATGTACGGCACTACGGCATACTTATCGAAGATGCAGTGGGCGAGGCTGACTTTATACTTGCTCCTGACGGTGTATCAGGGAACCTTATTTTCAGGACACTGGTTTTGGTTGCCGGTGGGTATGGATATGGTGCGGCTGTGTTGATAGATAAGGTGTTTGTGGATTCCAGTAGGGTCGGCGGGCAGGTACACAAACCTTAGAAACCCAGAAGCCATTTCCAGAGTGGCCTTATTATTATTTTAAGGCTGCCGACCATCATTTCGTCGTCCTGGTCTTCTGTGATAATGAAGCCTTCCTTAAGACTGTATGCATCCATTGCATCCAGCAAACCTCTTATCTCCCGGTCTTTGTTTTCTTTTAGTTCGTAAGATACCTGTATGACTTCAGTTATCTCTTGACCTTCTTTTATGACAAAATCGCATTCGCTTCTATCGGTCCTGTGATAGTAGATATCTTTTCCACTTTTTACAAGGGAGAGGAAGACTGCATTTTCGTATAGTTTACCGATGTTTTCGCTGAACCTGAAACCAGCAATGTTTACCAGACCGGCATCAATGGCATATACTGTTCGAAGGTTTACTTCCTGTTTTTTTAAAGAATATGAGAATCTCGGGACAAAAAAGACCAGATAAGCTTCCTTCATGTGATCCGAAAATCTTCCGACACTGTCAAGGCTCAGGCCAATGTATTTGGCAATCCGCCTATACGATATCCTTGATGAGAAATTTGTGAGATAATATCTGGCCAGTGATTTCAATTTATCAGGTTTTCGCACTTTCTGGCGCATCGCAATGTCTCTTTCCACGACATCATTAAAATATCTTATCAGTATATCTTTTTGTTTTAAAGTAGATAACTATATCGTTCACTTTCTCATATTATTGAATTACACTATCGTTCACTTTTGGTATTTTCTGAATGATACAGTAAGTCTGAGTCACGCTTCAGGAGGGCGAGGATATATTGTACCACTCCAATCTGTGTAATCCGTGTCTTTTAAGTTTTTTTCAGACGCTGATCAACACTGATGCACGCACCTATAAAATCCCAACCCATAAACATTTACAATTCCCATAATAAAAAAACTTATCTACGATAAACAATCACAGCATAAGCCATTAAATAACTGAAAAACAATGAGTGTACAAGAATGTCGGATGACACAATCGCAAAAGAATGGCCCCCTGTACGGGGTGACTATACAGTGGTCGACCCCCGCTCGCGGATTTGTGTAGTCACCCTTGCCAGTGACACGGAAGCGTTCCCTGATGCATGTATGGTAGGCAGCTGCAAGACAGAGAACCTGGGTATTGAGAAGATCATTATCAATACTATTTCAAATTCCAATATCAGGTACATCCTAGTATGCGGCAACGAGTCAAGGGGCCACCTTTCAGGCAATACACTTATTGCAATACACAATAACGGCATAGATGAGCAGGGCAGGATAATCGGATCGGACGGTGCAATTCCCTTTATAGAGAACATCCCCGCCAAGGCCATAGAACGATTCAGGCAGCAGGTGGAACTAATTGACAGGCGCGGACTTGTCGAGACCGGCAAGATACAGGAATTGATTATTGAATATCACTCAAAAGGCAATCCCTTCCCTGAACCACCAATGATCCTTGAAACCAGGAAGAAGAAACAAAAGATTAAGTGTGAGATCACAGGCGGGGATATGATAATAGCTCCCGGAATCATGATGGACTCAACATCAGGGTTTATCTTTGCCGAGACCTGAAAAAAACAGGACCGAACAATATGTTTACATTCCAGAAAGTGCAGGAGGTCGTCAATATCGCCAATATCAAGATTGGCGGCCAGCCCGGCGAGTACCCGACAGTACTGGCAGGTACTATCTTCTACAACAAACACAGCATAGTCTCAGACCCGGACAAAGGTATCTTTGATAAACTCGCTGCCGAGAAAATAATCAACAGGCAGCAGGAACTCTCTGATGAGACCGGCAATCCATGCATGGTGCATATATATGCAGAGAGTGCCGATGCAGCAATGCGCTACCTGGACTTTGTGAGCAATGTGACCGATGCGCCCCTTTTAATTGATTCTACTGAAAGCCGTGTACGAATGGCTGCAGCCACTTATGTAAGTGAGATCGGCCTGGCCGATAAGACCATTTACAACAGCCTGAATATGGCAGTAACAGAAGAAGAGATCGAGGCACTTACTTTATCTGATATTGATACTGCCATCATCCTGGGCTTCAATGCGATGGATTCAAGCCTGGGCGGGCGTATGGAGCTGTTGGAAGATGGCGGAAAGGCACTCTCCCATGGTCTGCTTCAGACTGCGGATGAATGTGGCATCAAGAAGAAGCTCATTGACCCCAGCATTACTCCCATGGGAAACGGTGCCGGAGTAGCGCTCAGGATGACCATTGCTGCCAAGGCAAGATGGGGCCTCCCTGTAGGTTCAGGTATTCATAACGCTCCATCTGCATGGAACTGGCTTCGTAATAAAGGCAAAGAAGATAAACTCATTTACAAGATATGTGATATTGCATCTACAGGTATCCAGCAGATGGCAGCCGGGGACTTTATACTGTACGGCCCCATCGAAAATGCCAAATATACATTCCCACTGGCAGCCATGGCTGATATCATGATATCAGAAAGCGTGGCAGACATGGGAATAGAACCTGTGGAAGGTCACCCGATATGGAAATTGGTTTGAATGGATCGATAATGGGGCCTGTAAATATACCGATATGCATATATTTCATATACCATACTATGATTACCATAGTATAATATTAGTAGAAGTTCATTAGTAGAAATCTGGTTTTATTGGACGTGACATGTTGTGAAAAAGCTGGGATTCTTTAAGAGCAGGAAACTCAAGTCCGTATTGAAAAAATCACAAGACGGACTGACAATACTTATCAGGAAAAACCCTACTGTAGATTCTCTTGCAAGTGCCTATGCCCTTGCAAGGATTGCAGAACATTTCCACACCAATTCCAAATGTTATTATTCCGGCACCGTACACCATAAGGGCCTGCTTAATATAATGGGATCTGATATAGAACCCCTGCCTGATGTGATCACAGATGAACTTTCAGGCACTCTTGCTTTGGTGGATGTGGTCCCAAGTGAACTGCCTGAAGATGTTAGTGCTTTAATTGATATCCCTGCGATAATCATTTCACATTCCAGTATGGCGACTAAGGATATCAAATGCCATTATAAGGATATAAGGGCAAATGTTGAAACTACTTCCACCATCATGGTCCAGTACTTCAGAAGCCTGAAGGTACCCATGGACTCCACCATAGCAACCATGTTCCTGTTCGCGATCAGGGACAGAACCAGGACTTTTTTAACCAACCTGAATAAACACGGACTTGATGCATACCTCTTTGTACTTGAACACATGGACCATGACCTGCTCCTGAAATTAGAGAATCCTGCTGTAAAATCCGAGACATTTAATGATCTTGCAAAAGCACTGAATAACAGGGAGATAAAAAATACATACCTTTTGACCAATACCGGTTATATCAAAGACCCTGGTACTCTGCCAAAGGTATGCAAATATATGCTTGACCTGGAAGGTATATCTACTGCCCTTGTCTATGCGGTTGATACTTCCAATATATACGTATATGCAACATCCCACAATATTGAGATTAACCTGACACAGGTATTTAAAAAAGCATTCGGACACTGTGGCAATATAATCGGTAATTCATCTTATGCATCCATTACTATTCCACTGGGGCTGTTTGGTGTAATTACCAGAAGCAGTAATAACATCAAAAGTAAAGAGTTGATGTTAGATACCATTAAAAATTCAATCTCATCAAGGTTTTCCAGGACCATTAAGGAAGGAGAGGGAAAACTGGAAAACGAATAACATGGTTATTCGATAGAAATTTAACATCATCCACTAAGTATAGTATCTACAGAACCCAGCCCATACCCACCCTTGCACTGGACACAGACTCCCCTTGTGGTATCAAAGCAATTGCTACATACGAGACGGCCACACAACTGGCAGGTAAACATTGTAGCCGAATTGTGACATATGCTGCAGATTCCTTTTAATTCCAAGATATATCGCCATCAATTGTGGTTAATTGATATAATGTCAAATAATTGAATCCAAAAATATACTTCAGGATGCCTGGTATGGGGAGTAGAACTCTTCGATTATCCACTCGCTTAATTCATCTTCCCAGCTTTTGTCAATGTTTTTCTTGTCGACCAACAGGGAAGATTTGTGTTCATTACGGTTTTCGATTTTACATTTCATAATATTCATACCATTATTATACACATTTCTCTCTAAAAAGCCAACATGTATTATGCCTTAAATAGTTGTCGATTTTTGCTACACGCATCATAAGAAAAGGATATCATGGTCAAATTATTTTTGATCAAGATATGATTAAAAAAGCAAAATGGGTGGTAATTACCACCCACGGGTCTGCAGTATTTCCTGTTCGGGAATGCTGCTTACACTGATGCCTTTCATCTGGCTGCCCAGACCCTTGGAAATTTTGGCCAGTTCATCGGGATTGTCAAAGTTATTAACAGCTTCTACAATGGCCGAGGCCATCTCGGCCGGTTTCTCTGATTTGAATATCCCACTGCCCACAAAAACACCATCAACACCCAGCTTCATCATCAATGCCGCATCTGCGGGAGTGGCAACACCCCCGGCTGCAAAGTTTACTACTGGAAGACGCTGCCGTTGGGCAGTCTCCACAACCAGTTCGATCGGAGCCTCGATCTCACGGGCTACCCGCTCCATTTCCTGAAGGTCCATGCCTTTTAATTTACCAATCTGCTCGCTGATCAGGCGCATGTGCCGCACAGCTTCGCTCACATCACCTGTGCCTGCCTCGCCTTTAGTGCGTATCATGGCCGCTCCTTCGTGTATCCTGCGTAGGGCTTCGCCCAGGTTCCGTGCTCCGCATACGAAGGGGATGGTAAAGTTCCTTTTATCTATATGATATTTAACGTCAGCCGGTGTGAGCACTTCTGACTCATCGATCATATCCGCGCCTAATGCTTCTAATATCTCAGCTTCCACAAAATGCCCGATGCGGGCCTTTGCCATGACAGGTATGGTGACCGAATCAATGATCTCGGCTATGATCTGCGGATCAGCCATCCGTGCCACTCCGCCAGTTTTCCTGATATCGGCCGGAACCATGTGCAGGGCCATGACCGCAACAGCTCCGGCATCTTCTGCTATACGTGCCTCTTCCGGGGTGGTTACATCCATGATGACCCCGCCCTTTTGCATTTTGGCAAACCCGCGTTTTAATAGTTCAGTACCGTGTCGTAATTTTTCAAGTTCCATTTTATCAACCTGCAGTCTAAATGTCATTCATGCCTATTATCTTTACTTCTGGTAGCATATGAAGTATGATCCAGAATACTCATGTAAGGATGTATCCATATTATCCAGGTGTAATCTAATATGATAAATGATAAAACTTGCTTTCTATTACGGAAAAAAGGAAAAGGATATACCGGAAAAAAAGTGCAAACTTTATATATTTATAAAATTTGAAACATAAAATTCAATAATCACTTATTTCGCACCATTTTTTTTAATTTTGCTCATTGCGTCGAAATTATTATATTGTAGTAGGGTAAGTATTCTTCTTAATTATGGACGAATTGGATATTTTTATTCTTAAATTTCTTTCAAGGAATGGCAGAATGCACAGTACCGACATGGCAAAAGAACTCGGAGTTGCCACTTCTACCATCCACAAACGCATTAAACACCTTGAATCTGATGGTATAATTGAGAATTTTACAATAATAACTGACCCGTCCAAACTCGATCTCAACATTACCACATTCATCGGCCTTAATATAGACTCAAGCCGGAGGATCAATATAATCAATAAACTCAATAATATCGAAGACGTACTTGAGATATATGAACTGCTGGAACCCTATGACCTGTTCTTAAAAGTAAGGACATTTGACATAAATTCCCTCAAGAACAATGTACTTCGTATAATCAATGAGATAGATGGGGTACTTGGGTCAAGCAGCCTGATCACTACAAAAAGGCATAAAGAAAAAGCATGTAATATTTTAATAAAGGAGGTAAAGTAAAATGATTTTTGGTCTGGAAACAGTTATGATCCTGACTGCAATAGTATATCTTCTTGGCGGGGCATTCGTATTATTCATTTATGAAGCTTATGAAAAAACGAAACAGAAGAACTTATTGATCCTCTCGATCGGTCTATTTATCCTGATATTTGGCAGTAATTTCGATATCCTTGCGTCTGTAGTTTTACCTGATATGTCTTCAGAAACTGCCCGGACAATTGCCTTATTAGTGGAAATCCCCGGTATACTGATAATGCTGTATTCTGCATTGAAGTCGTAATTAAGTGGAGATAATAAATGGAAGGAAGATCAACAGGCAAGCGAGAACGATTCGCAAGGAGCTGGAAGCTTTTAAGGATTCCGTCGAAATCAAATTTCCAGGAAAACCTGTTGAACTCAAGGATATTAACCAATGCCATAACAAGGCTTATGGACCAGTTCCAGTCCCAGACACTTCCTGTTATCGAAGATGTATGCTACCAGCTTGGCAAAGAGGACTCTAATAATTTGAAAGGCACACTCCATATCAAGAAAGATACTGCACGATCATGCCTTGAACCTATGGAAATGGTATGCCTGCTAAACGGGATCGATACAGATATCACATTAGATACAAAGACCTCAGCTTCAATGAAAATATTTGAGTGTCCTTTTAGTGATGTACTTGTGGATATTGTACCAAATATAGTAGTGTGCAGGAATTATTTTAAGGGTATGGCACATGCAATAAATCCTGATGTAAGTGTCATGCAGCCTAAGAAGAAATGCCAGGAAGACGGCCAGTGCGAGTTTATTATTAATCTAACAGATTGAGCTGACGTTTTTTAGATTTTTTTCTTAACTCCTACCTTTCTTAACTCCTGCCTTTCCTAACCCTTACCTTTTCTTACTGCAACAGCAGCCCCACGGTTAAAATCCTTCATTTCAGCTGCGCAAAGTAGCGCCTGCCCTGTTACAAGCAGGTTGTTTTCCAGGTCCACCAGCAGTACTTCATCCATGGCCCTGATAGAAGGGTCAACATCAACAACATGTTTGGCAAACAGGGTTTTGCCTTTAAGGACAAAAGGTACTGCATCTGCATGTACAGTGACCCTGTATGCAGGCAATTCCAGGAAATCATGCAGGTGCAGGGCACCATTTATACTCAATGTAAGGAGTCCGTCCCTGGCGCGGACAGTGGCGATCCTGGTCCCGTCAACACTTACCTGCCTGACCCTGTTGGTCCTGGACATGAGAAACTCCGAATCGTCAGGGAACAGGGCACTACCTGCCCCCCTGCCGAACTGGAAATCCGCAATGGTCCTGACACGTTTAAGGTTGCTGGACATAAAACTCAAAAATATAGCCCCTCAATGGCTGTTATTGCAAATTGCGATAATATCGCTCAATATGGCACTGGCAGTCTCTATTGACCCGGCCCCTTTTCCGCTCACACATACAGGACCTGCCATGTCGGTCTTTAACAAGGCTACGTTAAGTGTGCCTCCCACTGCAAGTGGATGTTGTTCAGGCACAAGTTTTGGCGAGACCTTTATTATGCCATTCTCACCGTCTTTCACCTCTCCAATAAGCTTGATAACCATTCCTTCATCTCCAGCCAGGGTGAGGGCTTCGGGTGTGATCCTGGTGATACCTGCAACTTCTACATCATCGTAGGTCACATTCATCCCGAAAATGGAATTTGCCAGTATGACAAGTTTACATGCGGTATCGATACCCTCAACATCGTAGGTGGGGTCAGTTTCTGCATAGCCCAGTTCCTGGGCTTCACCCAGTACGTGCTGGTATGATAAGCCTTCCTCTGTCATCCGGCTGAGTATGTAGTTGCAGGTACCGTTCAATATCCCTTCTATACCAATGATCCTGTTGCCTGCCAGGGCATCATGGGCCAGGTTCAATATTGGCATGGCACCGCCCACTGTCGCTTCATACCTGAAATGAACAGCATTTTTTTTTACTTCATCACATAACTGGTTGTACTTGAGTGCAAGTGGACCTTTATTGGATGTCACCACATGCCTCCCATGCCTGAATGCCTCCAGCATATAGGTAAGACCAGGTTCCCCGTCATCTATATTTGTCGGGGTAACTTCCACTACCAGTTCATGGTCTACGTCCCTGATCACTTCAAGTGACAGAACATCAGATGTGGCAACCGAACCCGATTCCTTTTTCCTTTCCAGTGCAGCCTCAAGGTCAACTCCATCAAGGTCGATGCATGCACCCCGGCTGTCAGATATTGCCACTACCTTGAGGTTTAAACCTGCACTTTCCAGGTAATCATGTTTATGCAATAATGCATTGGCTACGCCCTGGCCTACTGCCCCGAACCCGATTATGGAAAGTCTTATGGTTTTCATGTTTTCACCGATAAGTAATCTTTTTCTATGGGTTCGATGACAAGCAGGTCCTTTTCCGAGGCAACCCGTCTTAATATATCCTGAGCTTTACGGAGCTGTGCTATATCTACTGCATTTATAACCAGGGATGCGGATGAGGGTTCATTTATCCCGGGCATGGAGATGGACAGGTTCACCACTTCGGCAAAGCCTGTGCTGTCGATCTGGTCAATAGTATCACCCATGTCACTGTGGACTATGTGGCCTATAAGGATGACCGTCACTTCTTCGTACATTAGTTTTTTTCCCACACTTACTACTCGGACCCCTCCTTTTTCCAGTTCGGTAATGATATCATCCAATTTACCGTTGGTCAACTGGAAAACGACCTGCACAGGTATGGCACCCCTGGGTGTGCGCTGGTCGTGGTGGTGCAGGACACTCATTATATTGGCACCGAACGTGGAAAGTGGTTTGAGGGCCTGGACAAGCTGGCCGGGTCTATCCTTCAACTCAAGGTCCATTGAAACAATCATAGAATATTTTCCTGGGAGATATTTCAGGCATTTAATGCCTGTGGCGTTAAAATCTGATTCATTTACGCCCTTGTCAGTATTAAGCATTTTGTGTCTTTGGTTTTTCACGTATAGGAAAGTATATACTTTCCTGCAGGCTTAGAAAATGCGAGCGTTAGTGAGCATTTTCTTGATCAGCAGGTCCCTGGATATCATTAAAAAAGTTCATCAATGAGTATTTTACTTTATCCAGTTCCACATCTATGATCTCTTCTCGTTCTTCCTGCGGAAAGGCATTAAATACCGAATATTTTTTCCACTGCCTTGGTGAAGTGGTAGTGAACCTGCCGTCCAGCAGGATCCGCACGCCATGGTCAGTTGGGGAGCGTATGACCCGACCCATTGCCTGCCTGATCTTACGTATGGCAGGCACCTGGATAGCGTAATCCCAGCCATGCCCGGCAAACTCATGCTCATAAGCGGACTCAATGGCCCGCATACGATCGTTAAGGGCAGGGTAGCCCACCCCTACGATCACAACAGTCCTGCCCCGCCCCTCTTTGTAATCTACACCTTCGGTCAGGGTACCCCACAGGTATGAAAAGATCACAGCTTTATGGCCTGATTCACCGATCTGGAAGAACTCCTCCCTGATCTCCTGGGAAGATGTACCTACTTCGTCCAGGTACACGGGTATATCGGTGGTGATGCGATCCTTATACATCAAGGCTTCGTGATAACTCTGGAAGAACACCAGTATATTCCCCCTGCTGCAGTGGATGATATCGTTAAGTGCATGGGTCACCTGTTCAACTATTGTGGGATCGTCCCTGTTCCTGGCAAACAGGGGCGGTATATTAACGGCAATGGTAAGCCTGTTATCTTCAGGGAATGTAAGGCCGAATGCTATTTCCTCCATCTGGCGGTCGATGGCCAGTGAGGCACACATTACAGGGAAAGGCTGGAGGGTAGCAGACATGAGGATGGAGGAATATACTGAACCGAACAGCGGTGCGGTAATGTTTTTCGGGATACACGAAACAAGTTCTATCCTGCCTTCCATTTCACCATCCCGCATTCTCAGGTTGAGTATTGGATAATAGATAGGGTCCGCGGCATGTTCAAGGTAGAACCTGGCAAATTCGGCACTGCGCAACAGCTGGGACCTTTTGCGCCTTCCTGTATGTCCGCTTTTATATTGATCTTTATAAAATTCATCCAGGAACTGCCCCAGTTCAACTGCTTCTTCAAGCAGGTCACCCAGATTTGTTATCCCTGCCTCTTCCACCTGTTCCAGTAAACGATGCAGGAAATAATCATTCCTGTGCTTTGGGTCGCAGATGCTTACATCCTTCCATGTGCCGCTCAGGCGCTCCCTTTCGCCGAACTCCAGTCTTGACTCATATGTATCCTTCAAATGCAGGTGCATGGTCTTGAAGAACACCTCCATATCCCTGATGCGGTATGAATCGTTCCTGCCCATGGCCTCGTTGGCAGTAACTTCCTCATATGCGTGTTGCAAGCTGTATTCGGGCAGCATCATGGATGAGTGGCTCCTGGCAGCCGATTCGATGTTGTGGGCCTCATCAAAGATTATTATGACATCATCCAGCCCCCGGTCTATCCAGCCCAGCAGGTTGCTTAAGATGTCAAAGTTCAGGATATGGTGATAGTTACAGATTATCAAATTGGCATGTATCATCTGGCGTTTGACCAGTTCATAACTGCACATACCCCTTTCATATGCCCATTCGTTCAAGTCTTCTGGTGTGCGTACATCTTCATAATACCATGCAGAAAAATCCTCTATTTCAGATATTGCAACTTTATACAGGTATGAACAGTGCCGGTCACGAAGTTCCCTGACACGTTTTTCCATTTCGTTCAGTTCATCCATTCCGTTTTGTTTGTCCAGTTCACCGGACATTGTCCTGCCAGATCCTGCTGCTTTATCCGTACCCGGTTCTAATTCCTGCTGCAGATCAAGGCGCGATTCCAGTTCAGTGATCTCCCGCTCTTTCCCGATCAACTCATAGGTATTTTCCCTTAGCACGCTGCAGGTCTCGTAGTCCTCATCCCTGGGGCACATGTGCTTTTTCCCTTTCAGGATTGCAACTTTTATGTCCTGTTTCTGCCTGATCTCCCTGGATTCCTCAATGAACTGGAGCATCTGCTGGTGGACATTGGTGGCGATGATGACCACCTTGCCCAGTTTTTGTGCTGCGGCCAGGGACGGGACAAGGGCACTCAAGGTCTTTCCGGTCCCGCAGGCACCTTCGAACATTATTATCTTCCTGTCCACGATGGCTTTGTAAATGGAATCCATTGCCTCTTTTTGGTTTGGGTAACAGGTGGGCTTTGGAAAGAAATTCATGAGATCAGAAGTCATCAAAGTAACATTTCTATTACCCTTTAAATATGGTTGGTAACCGGACTGGAAAAGTCGTGCTCATCATGATGATATATAAAAAGATTTATCCATGTGGAAGGCTAATTACTAATTGGAGATGTATTGAATATGTACTTCAAATGCAAAACATGTGGCTATAAGTATAATTTTATCACAAGCTACGTAAATGCCAAATGCTTGATATGCGGGTCTAGCCCAATTGGCATTACAAAACTAAAAACAGAAACTGTTTAGCCTGATTTGTTTAAGCTAAATTGCATTTTACTCAATTCTATTTTGCCCAAAGTCTTATGAATTATAGATTTTACATTAGATTAGAGCTTGATTTTGAGTTCAGTATTAAAGGCATTCATGATGTACTATTGAGTGTAAGGTGTGCTTGAACTGAACAAATACAAATATTATATCAATAATCAGCAATAACGGTTCAACGTGAGTAAAATGGATAAAAAGATATTGATGTTATGTGTGGCGCTTATGATCTTTTCAACCGCAGCCCATGTTCATTCTGAAAGCATTCCTGCAAATATCTGGGAATTCACCAGTGATTATTATGACGTGATAGGCGAACCGCAACTCACAGCCTCTATTGTGGGAAACCCGGAATATGAAAGTGGTGAGACATCTACGGTTTTTATCCAGTTGATGAATGACGGGCTTATATTCGGGTTTGAGACTGATAAGACCCCATCCGACCCCGATGAAACCATGGATGCCCAGGCAGAGCTTGACCTGGAATATGATGTCACTACTGCCATCAATATCAGGGGAACCCTGGAAACCGAAGATAGAAATGCATTTAGGGTTTTAAGCGGTCTCCAGCAGGCAGGCTCCCTCCGAAACAGTGAAACATCCCAGCCAATGGAATTTGACATCGAGATATTTGAGAACGCACCTGCCGGGATATATGACCTCATGCTGAACCTGACTTACCAATACCAGTATGATGTGAAGGTAGAAGGATATCCTGAAAAAGAATTTGATTACTGGTATATCACCAAGAACCAGACGCTTCCTCTTCAGATAATAGTTAAACCAAGGGCCCGGTTTGAGATAGTGAATGTCAGCGATGGCCTGGTTTCAGGTGGGCAAGGTGTTCTTCATATCACGTACAAGAACACAGGGGATGAAGTGGCAGAGGATGCAGTAGCCAGGATAAGTGTGGTCGACCCCTTCAGTACCACTGATGACCAGGCATTCCTGGGCACACTGAACCCTGGCGACTCCTATGAAGCACAATATAAGGTAAAAGTGGATAAGGATGCCCTGTCCAAGGCCTATGGTATCAATACCGAAGTAAAATACAGGGACGAACACGGCGATACACATATCTCGGATGTTATGAAAGCATCCATTGAGGTGCGGGAATCCGTTCCCCTGGCCCAGAGGATAGGGTATGCAGGTTATGTGCTGGTAATTTTTGTAATCCTGGGTGCTGCCGGATACTATTTCTACAAAAAACAGGGCAGTACAGGAAAATAAGATATCTGGAAAACACAGGTGATCGAATTAACTCCCAAACCCATTGAATCCCTCATAATACAAAAAAAGCAAGAACTCCAGGGTGTCATAGATTATCCGGATGAGACACTTAGCAGCATTATCAGGGAAATTGGATTCAAGTGCGACTTGTGTGCCAAATGCTGTACAGCAGAATTCAATGACCATGTATTCCTGCTGGATACAGATACCGCCCGGATAAAGCAGATAGCACCAGACGCCCTCATCCCTGCACCGTACTATGAGTTCTGTGACCGAAATGGGAGGTTCTATGTGTCAGGCTATGCCCTCAAGAGCAAGCCGGATGGTTCATGCATCTTTTTAGAACAGGGGCGGTGTAGTATCTACAGCCAGCGCCTTACTATTTGCCAAATATATCCTTATATGCTTCACAGGGAGGCAGATGAAGATGGAAATATGGACTGGCGGCAGATAAGTGGTTTGAACGAGCACGGGTGCTACCATACTGAGATTGAGGACTCGCAGTGCCGCCAGATTGCTGTGGAAACTAAAGGATATGAGATGGCCTGCCTGGAACAGGAGATCGTATTTTTGGAGGCAGTAGATGCCCATTTTAGGAAGAACGGACTCAGGCACGTACAGGGAATCTACGATAAACAGATGAGGCACTTCCACAATGGCGGGAAGATCGAGGTTCTGGTGTATTACGACGGGGGATTTGAGAATAACCTGATACGAATAAGCGATTATTACTGTGCTTAGGTCTCAGGACCGGGCGGCTCGGCTGCTGAAGCTAAGGACATGGTCTTATCCACTACAATATAATCTTTGATGGCCCTGAAAGATGCCGCAGACCTGGTAACCACAGGCCAGTATGGGGCAGGTGTGCTGGAAGCACTTAAGGACTTAAGGCTGTACACATGGTAACTCTGGCTGTACGCTCCTGTACAAGGGCGCTTTGGATTGTGTCACATGACTTTATCTGAGATCTACCAATCTTTGACCACCTACCTTATGGGGGGACTGGCCCCCCAACGCCCTCCACTTACACATCACAGGGATTGGGGGGCACTTCGTGCCTTGTTTGCCCTCCCGGGCGGGAAGTAAAACATTCTTTAGGTTAAGAGCTGCTGGCTACCGGGGCGGCCTGGGAAAGAGGAGTATGGGCCATGAGCCAGGACCTTGGAGGATGATGTGGAGTATGACTGGATTAGTATGCAAGGGCTACCAGCATTGAAGGAACGAAAATAATTTCATATTTTACAAGTTCTCTGATAAATAACCATTAAACAGGATTCAAAGCAACAAATCGTTGTATTTAAGTATATGAAGACCGCCGAGTAGCCAGAGGCCGTTACCGGCCCCCAGCCCTCTAAGAACCGGACTTGCGACTTTAACCACATCCGGCTCAAGCCTTTCATAACCCTTTATATCGGGCAGCAGTTCTCACTTAGATCACTGCTTTTGTAATTCCGGTCCGCAGCCTATTAACGCATTGAGCGTCTGTAAGTCTCTCGCTTTTCAGCGTCGTTGAGTGTCTTACATTGACAGGTTTGCCTCCGTTCATACAATGAAACACCATTGGCAAGTCTGCACCCTTTCAGGTTGAGGCAAAGTCTGAACCTCTATCCAGTCCATTACAAACTGGCATTCGCTTTTTACCGTTTCCGCTACCCTCTGAGCCATCGTCGGTCCTCACGGACTCTCTACCCAGATAACTGGGAGCTCATGGGGCTTACCAAGTTCCATACCTTGAATAATTTCTAAATGCCTTAGAAGCCATCTGTAAGCCGAGAATCATATGTCCATTCCCTGTAATGTGTACGAAGCCATTATAGTCTAATTCTGTGCCTTTTGGCTCAAGCGTATACAGTCTGCTTTCGCTTGTCACTATTTACGACTCTTACGATAGTTCAACTTTCGTTTCTTCTTAGCATTCATTACCCTAGCAGATTGTCCGGATCAGACTTCCAGGTTTTTCCACATTGTCCTGTGAGCATCACACATTCCATTACTGATAATGCATGTCACAGTAGGGTCACTCCGAATGGAGGGAGCGGCATTTCTGCAATTCATGATATGACTTTCTTGTCACAATCGTACTGTTAGTACGAGGATAGTTATTGTGGTAATGGCTAATTCATGCTCGAGTATGACTAATCAATCCTACAAAAACTTTTTTGTGGCTTAAAACATGCGCGCAATGATTTAAAAATTATTTACTGTTTGATCTCATCTCAAATTGACCAAATCTCAAATCATATAAGTTCACGAAAGTAATGAATATATAATATGAAATCATTATATTTAGATATTCTAATAGGTTAAATAGCATATTAGGCATATTAGATAATTATATATATATACTAAAAGTAATATAGTTATATATAACAAACTAAATATATTAACTGAGCTTAAAAGGAGATGTTAAGATATATGATTTCACGAAATGGACAAACTTCATTAATTATTGAAGAAGAAGACGGAAATTAATTTTCAGTAGGCAAAAGCTTAAAATATATTCGATATCTATACCCTATTTTTGGATTATTTATAGTCCATATCGCATTATCCTTACTATAATATGGCTTATCCTTTAATAGCAATTCAGTTCTTTTCATTCTTTCATGAGACGCATCAAATATTTTATGTGTTAACCTGGATCCATCTTTTTCTACACATGGACTCACAACGTACTTGTCTTTCATTCCCCCTTTTAATATTATCTCAGTTGTTAATTCATCTGTAATCCGATTTACTTGAATTGTAATGAAATCTTCCTTACCTTGTAACGCTTTCTTGTATGCTTTTGTTAGATAACCTATTTCAAATTCACATGTTTTTCCTGCCTTCAAGTGAAGTGGCACAAAAAATTCTACTTTTTTCATAAGTGGGTCTGAAAAATCTAATTCATTACTATCAACTTCAAAACTTCGGATTGGTTGTGTATCAGCAGGATCAATATTGCTTAATTCTAAAACATTGTTTCCCCTAGTAAGCGTAATATCCTCTATATGGGGTACGTCCTCCTTTGATGATATTATAATTTTATAACGGTCATATATTTCATTTGAAATCGTCATGTTGTTATATAATTTCCGATAGATTTTTACTTCAGCTTCGCTTTCGGAGAAGGTTGCATCATCAAATATCACTTTTTTATGTTCTCTTTTTAAAATTGCATCCATAGGGACTCTTTCAGATTGGATAATCCTATTATAATCTTTGTAGAAATTAATAAAATAAGTGAATAAAAGACCAAATGATGCAACTATTATTATAGCAAACAGTATTTCAAATTTTAAAACAATATCTGTCATATTAATGACTGTGATTGATAATATTGTTCCAATTATTAACGTGAGAATCCAACTGATTCTTGCTAAGTTCCATTTCCAAAATGATGTTTCGTTGGTGGAATTCATACGATATGGATTATTGCAATTATATATTAACTATTCTTAAGACACTTCACATCTTATGAATCCTTATTATTGATGCTAAACTTAAAACTAAATTCCATTTATATTTTCCATTAAGATTCCAACCAAGTACCTGAATAAGAATATAGAGATCAAGGAATACTTATGTAAATAGAATTACCGAGCATCAATTATGATGCCTGGGACTTAGCGAAGCGGAAGTCCAGGGTCGTTGACTGCGAAAAGTGGGTTTATGCTCGGATTGGTATACATGATTCTGATATATTTTTTCTGAATTCAAATAATTTAAATTAATATGATTTTATCAAAAAATATATAATGTCAAATCTCATGCAATATTGTGAATTTAAAAATAGGTTGAGTCTATGAAACAAGCATTTATTATTATGCAAATTGGTAATCCTGACTTAGATATAACTTTCCAAGATGCTATCGTTCCTGCATTAAAATCGTGTGGCTTTGATCCAAAACGCGTCGATAAACATAATGAAGGTCGTTTGTTAAAAAGTGAAATAGTTGAATTTATTGAGTCATCCGATATTATTGTTGCCGATCTTACCAATGCACGACCTAATTGTTATCTCGAAGTAGGATATGCTATGGGTCTTGATAAATTCCGGAATTTAATTTTAACAGCTAGAGAAGATCACTATCAAAATAGTCCAAATTATTCGAGGGAAGGACCAAAAATTCATTTTGACCTAAGTGGTTATGATATCTTATTTTGGGAATCAGAGAAGCTTGTTCAATTTAAAGAAGAGCTTGAAAAACGTGTAAGGCGTCGTATGGCAACTTTAACGCCTAAAATACCTTCATTTGTTTCAACTTGGGATAATGAATGGATTTCAAAACATAAGGAAGTAGCATTCTCTGGATTAGAGCAAAATGGCAAATCAGAATTCATGGAAATTCGCATGACTTTATTAGAAGATTTTAATTTAAATGTTGCACAAGGGAATCTATTAACTGCAGCAAGAAATGCACAAATAGATACATTCGGCTGGCCACTTGGGATTATATTAGATGGTACCGAATATAGTCCAAAACCAACTACAGATGGTATTGTTGCTGAAGTTAATCTTAATCTTGAAGAGAGAGAGGGTTATGATTATTGGACAATTAGAAAAGATGGTAGCTTCTATTTGCTTAAAAGTTTATTTGAAGATCGTAAACCAGGGTATATTTTTTACGATACAAGGATTATTCGAATAACTGAAGCTTTGCTTTACGCTGTTCGTCTGTATTCAGGACTTAAAGTTTTACCTGAATCTCGTATTCTAATTGGAATAAAACATGGAGGACTTAAGGACCATATTCTAAGTAGCGCGGTAGGTCATGAGAGATTTGCTAGAAAATCAGATGAAGATGAAGTATACACTGAAATTGAAACAACATTAGAAAAAATCGAATCTGATTTAGTGAATATTGTCGAAGAATTCACACAACCACTTTTTGTAATTTTTAATTTTTTTAAAATTGATAAAAAATCATTGGAAAAAATTGTCGATGATTTCGTGGCAGGAAGGATATAATTATACTTGAAAGGTTTACAAAAAGAGCATCAACCTGATGCCTTCGGACCTCTGGTCCGAGGTCCGTGACGACAATGCAACACAACCCTATGGAAAGATTACCGTATTCACCCCTCAGTAACAGGCGGCTCGGCTGCTGAAGCTAAGGACATGGTCTTATCCACTACAATATAATCTTTGATGGCCCTGACAGAATCAAAGGGCATGAGAATAAACTCACCATCTTCTTTGTATTTCACTTTATCAAGCCCGATATCCGGTTTGACCACAAGCCCCTCAATGAAACCAGTGCGGATGTCTATCACAATATTGTTCAATACTCCAAGGGTCACTCCATCCGAGCTGACAACCTGTTTATCCCTGAGATTCCTTGCAAATATTTTTTTCATTACCATATCCTCCAAATTTTTATCGATAACCTATATATGACTTTTGTTCTGTTTTAGTCTTGCC
>CBDUUM010000009.1:0-21008 GCA_965370445.1 uncultured Methanosarcinales archaeon | reverse complement strand
TGGGTGCGATTAAGTCTGATGAGACTGTGGTGTGTATTACCACAGGGCACCTGCTAAAGGACCCTGAGGAAGTCATGGATATGTGCGAGAGCCCGATAGTAGTTGATGCCACTGCCGAGTCTGTGCGAAGGGCAGTGTTTGGGTGAGTTTTAATTATTATTTTTTAGATACCAAACATCTTTTTTTATCATTTTAATAGAATAGACGTCATCACTTTTTCCACTGACTTTAAAGAACCAATCGGCAGGGCCTTCAAAATTGAGTTGTTCTTCGATTTTGCGATTATTATTTCCAGCTTTTTGTATATCACGACCTTCGTAACCGATTTCATCTAAGAATTTCCTAAATGGGTATAGGATAGTATGTTCGTGTATATTTGGATCAAATATTTTTTGACCGATTTCTCTTTTAACAAAACTGATAATAAATTCTTTATTTATTCCTTCGTATTCATTAGTCATATTAATCACCTCAATGATCTCAATTAGAAATTTAATTGATAATGCTTCTTTCGGCTATAGAGGATTAAGTGGTATAGTGGGTTCCGGTATAGTAGGTACTGCTGTAGTAGGTTTTGGTATAGATGGCTCTGAAACTGGTAGAGAAGGCTCAATAGTTAAAGCAGATGCCAATTCTTCTAATTTTTCATCTATTTGTTTTTCAGCTTCCGTTTTTTGCTTAATCATATCAATAGGAACTTCTGTTTCAATCATTATTGGAATGCAAAAAGTGTATATATTAATATTATATATTCTGATTGGGAAATAAATCTTTAAATCAGCAGCTATCGAAACATTTACGTTTCCATTTTTTACCATTTCTATTCCATGCCTTGCCACTAATACCTGAAGAACCTCAGCAAACTCTTCATATTTCATTTCAACATCTTTGATTAAAATAGTAGTATTTTGCTTGGCTGGTAATTCATTCGCTGGAATTACACCTTTAGTTAAATGCCTCCCCTCCATGTAAATATCAAAATCAATCTTCACTGTTTCTGTATCTCTTATTGAAGGATTGTGAATAACAATTGGTATATCCATTACCAATTTCTCTGTATCTGCTCCAATAATTTTGATATCAGGAACAGGAGTTTCATAATCAGAAATTTGTACTTTTTTATAATCTATACAAGTTGTACCACATTCTGCTAATTCAGCTAATGGAGAATATTGTTCGTAAACTATGTATCCAAATGCTCCAAAAATAATTAAAAAAATTATCAATAAAATTCCTAAAATTCTACTCAATTTAAACCCTCACATAAACTATTTATATTATTTCATTTTTTCATGCTAATTTCCACAATGGATTTGGAACGTCCAAAGGAAGTTTCATTATTTCTTTCCATTTAGGCATAATTATCTTAAGGATTTTCCTAAATTCTGGGCTGTCAAATTTTCCTGATTTAATAAAAGCATAGGATACTTGTCTAAATGGCGAATCAATGAAGAATATCAAAGGATGTAATACCGCCACATTTTCAAGTCTTAAATCGTACTTCTGGTTAAGTTTACAGAACAATTTATATGTCAATCTCTTTGTTTCTCCTGAAATGTTATTGCCAAAGGCAAAAACATCTATATCAGACTTACCCCTCTCCCACTCTTCAGGTCTTTCAACAACTGACCCAAAGAATTCAACTCGATGGATTTCTTCATTCTGTTTGCACCAACTCTTAAATTCGATAATAAACTCCTGGGGAGTACCCGCCATCATCCAATCACCCTATGATGACCCAATATCCATGAGAACCTTTTTTAACTAAGGATTTTTCCTTCAGATTACCAAGCGCGGCTCTAACCCTGTGCTTCCATTCCGGCTGGTAATCCCCATCACTGCAAGAATCAATGCAAAGATAATAATCTTCACATAAATCAGGAAACTGCAATTTAACTTTATTATAAATTGTTTGAATATGATAGTGACCCGATGAAATAAATGAAAATTTGGTCTCCATCAGTCGTTTATAGAGTTCTTTAACCGCCCGACCTTCTACAGTTAGCTGTGTTTTCTTATTGTTTCCATTCATTTTCTCACTTTCCTTCAATTTAATTCTTGTTAAGTGTAAGTTGTACGTACTTAAATAGTTTTTTACCATTTTAGGTGTAATGTTTACCACCTAATTACTTATTTATAGTATTGAAGTGTATCTATATTGCATGTCTTCTGAGTTTGTTACAGTAAAAATATCCAAAGATACATTTGAACAAGTAAAGGAATACCGTGATAGTAACAATTTAAAATCAATAAGTGTAGCAATACAAAATGGTTTAGATAGTCTAAATTCTCAAAGAAAATTCGAAAAACAAAAGGAAAGAATAGACTATTGCGAAATACAAGAAGCAATTGTTGAAAAACTAATCGAAAATACTATTTTAAACTGGTTAGAAACTGTTGATGAAAAAAAAGCTGTTGAGTCAATTAATCGTGCCCTTGAATCCTTCAGGGAAATTAAAAATACATTGAAAGAATTAGATTCTGAGAAATTTGTAAATAAGGATGAAATAATACATGAAATATTCATAAAGTATATTACAATTATAAATAAAACCTTAGATAAAGCTGAAATTAAAAATGAAACAAAAAATCGAATTGCAGCCATATTTCTAAAGCAATTATTAGATTATTATGAATCAATGTAAGTGGGGTCTGGAATGGAAACAACACCTCAATACGAGCCGGATGAGTCATCTTGTAATTCAGCAGATGACTCAGTAGTGACAAGCTTTTTTAAAAAGCTAATTTGATGTCCCTGAACCACAGGAAATATCCCCTGGGCATGGTCGTCAGAAATGAACTTGAGAAAAACTGCCGTCAGGAAAATATCCCATTCAGCACCGATCCAGTACCAGCTAATTGAATCGAAAAAAAAAGAAAGGTGAGACCAGGGGTCTCACTTGACTATATCGTGCAGATTGAACTTGTATGGACCCAGGTTGCCGCCGAAATTGCCGGCAGATATCTTCTTCATGCCTGGTATCTGTACTGCGGCCTTTATGCCTGCCAGCATTGCCTCTGAGATTACCTTCTCATTCAGTCCGTTGATGACAATCTCATAGATGCCGTTCACATCAGCAGGTACATTGCTGCCTTCTACTTTATCCTTGACACTGGGTGAGAACTTCTCATTTGAAGTGGCCTTCAGGAAAGAGTAGTTATTTGCACCGACCTTTGAACCGCTGGCAACAATGCCGCCCGGGAAGGGTGTAATTACACCTTCAACTTCACAGATAGCATCCACTGCCACTTCGGCTGCGGCCAGGGCAGCCATCTGGTTCTCTGCCAGCATAAAGAAATTACCACCGGCAATGCCTTCCACGGCACCGATACTGTGCTCTGCGATAAAATCACCCTCCATCATCGGAACAGCGTATGATTTCCTGCCACCCACATCAAGTTCGGACTCTATGCCGTCCCCGAAGAATTTGAGCTTAAAGCCAGTATCAAATTGTTTCTCGGCATCGGGCAACCCATTGAACATATGGGCAGTAGGTGCTGTAAGTACGCACTGTCCAAGCCTGTTAAGCAGTTGTTCTTCCATGGCCTTGTATCCGAAAGTGCATATCTGTATGTACACACCGGGTCTGCCGTCAGGGGTTTCATCCCCACTCACAATTTTCTCAATACCTGCTTCTGCAGGGCATGCGATCACTGATGTGCCAAAACCTGTGGCTTCATTAGCTGCCACAAGGGCCCATCGTTCGGTGGCTCCTGTTATCAGTGCCCTTGCAATCTTTATGGGAAATGCTTCTGCAAAAGTATCTTCGATTTCTATACCATTTAATTCCATTAAAAATCCCTCTCGATATTACTGATTTTACTAATGCCTACATATACTCTTCGAAATTGTTCGGTTATGAATTTTATTCATAGGGTTCAATAAAAACAATTGTTATCGATGAGACCCCCCTCATATCCGTAACACGCCTACACTGCTACCTATCTCGCTAAACCCACAGCTTGCGCCCTGGTGCTCTGTAATGTTGCCGGCGGCGGCCATGGTTGTAGAATTATGGAATAAAGTGTTTGCTCATGAAGTTTATATACAATAAAAAAGGATGCATCATCATGCTTTTTGAGCCGATCGAGATCGCAGGATTGCATATCCCCAACAGGTTCGTGCGCTCGGCCACCCACGAATGGCTGGCAGGGGAAGACGGCACACCTACACCGGCCATAGGTGATATGTACGAGGAACTGGCAAAGTACGAAGTCGGGCTCATTATTTCAGGCTATTCATATGTGAACCCGGCAGGCAAGAGCAGCCAGCGCCAGCAGGGTATCTACGACGACAGGTTCATCGGGCCGTACAGGCAGATAACTAAACGAGTGCATAAATACGGCAGCAAGATAGCACTCCAGGTCGTCCACGGCGGCAGGCAGGCGCTGGCCACACCTGAATACCCACACGCACTGGCACCATCGGCGGTTAAGGATTCATCCTCGGGCATAACACCGCAGGCCATGACAGAAGGGCAGATACAGCAGACCATCGAGGATTTTGCCCAAGCTGTGCGCCGTGCACAGGCTGCCGGTTTTGATGCAGTACAGCTGCACATTGCCCACGGCTTCCTGCTCAGCAGTTTCATCTCACCCTACACCAACCAGCGCAATGATAAATGGGGCGGGTCAGTGGAGAACCGCACGCGCATCATTGTCGATATTATCAGGCGCACCCGGGAGATGGTGGGCGGGGACTTCCCCATCATGGCGAAGATGAACGCCACCGACGGCTTTGGGGACCGCGGGCTGGATGCGCCCGAATGTGTGGATGTGGCCGCAGCACTGGAATCGGCGGGTGTATGCGCGATAGAGGTCAGCGGCGGGATATTCGAGGCAGGGGAAGTGATGTCCAGGCCGGGTATCAATTCACCGGAGAAGGAAGCGTATTTCAGGGAGTATGCCAGAATGATAAAGCAGGGTGTGAGCATACCGGTGATGCTAGTCGGGGGACTACGATCAAGGGTTGTGATGGAGGAGATACTTGCCAGCGGCTGCGCCGATATGGTGTCGCTTTGCAGGCCGCTTATCAGGGAGCCGGACCTGGTGGTGAAGTTCAGGGAAGGGGCGCAAGAGGCAGAGTGTACTTCGTGCAACGAGTGTTTTGATGAGAGCGGGGTCAGGTGTAATTCCAGGTAGATGAGCAACTGAATGATCATATTTTCACATTATTAGTAAGAACAACCATAATGGAATAAATAATATCCAGCAGCCTTCCAATTCTTCTATTTTAAAAGTGTCCTTTGTCACTACAATCCCTTTATTCAATCCATATAAATGTATGAATTCCATCAATCCTTTAATATCAGCGGTCGATGGCTGATTTCTGTATTTTACTTCTATCGGGATGACAGTCCTGGAATCATCATAAACAAAATCCACTTCATACTTATTTTTCCAGTAATAAGGTTTAAAAGCCGGTTTTGATTTGCTTCCTTTTTTAATCAAATGCCAGGCCACAATATTTTCAGCAGTTTTTCCATCATCCTTGTCCAGTGTCAAAGCCCTTCTAAGCCCTTCTTCCCAAAAATAGAGTTTCTTCGGTCGTTTCTCGGCCGCCTTTTTGGACGGCGCATAAACATCTGCCACAAAGACCATCATTGAACTTTGCAGGTAATAGAGGTAAAGCTTCAAGGTTTCCCTATCCACACCCAGGCGTTCTGAGAGTCCTTTATACGTGAACCTGTTGGTGGACAGCACTGCAATATCCCGTACAAGCCTGTCAAGCAGTAGGGGGTCCTTTACCCTGAACACACTCACAATGTCCTTGAACAAGATAAGTGCAAAATAATCTTCAACTATGGTCCTGTACCACATGGACATATCTTTTATCTTGAACCATTCCGGGTATCCCCCAGTGTCAAAATACTGACCCAGCACATGTAATATTCCAGGTTTGTATTCGATGATGCTGTAGTATACGTTTTTAATATCTTCAAAGGAAACCAGATCAAGGTGATGTACAGGCATATCAGGCAGTATGCCATTGAACCTCAGGAATTCCCTGAATGTCAGGGGAAATACATCGATAAAGCTTATCCTGCCTGCCAGGCTTTCTGACGCATCCAGGTACAGCAGGGTTTTAGATGACCCCGATATTAGAAAACGGCATTTTGCATGTGCGTCTATGTAATATTTTAATTGCAATTGCCAGTCTTTCCGGACATGTATTTCATCCAGCAGAAAATACACGTTTTCCCTGGCAGGGTCTATTCCTGTCAGTTCATGGTATATATCCAAGATATCGTGGATACTCTCTATTTTTCCGGGGATGTCATCCATCTTCACATAAACTATTCTTTGGGCATCTGAATTCTTGAGAAGGTAATCTATATACTGGAAAAGTATGGTGCTCTTGCCAGACCGCCTGATACCGGTCAGGCATATGATCCTTTCCAAGCGTCCTATTTGTCTTATCTCATCAAGATATTCGGGTCTTGGAATTCCTTTATCTGCAGAGTTGATGCTGCCTGTCTGCCACCAGTAGTTCCTTTTTTTGAGGTAGGTTATTATAAATTCTTTATCCATATGCAAATATAGTACGCAACATATATGTAAATGTTGCGGTGTGTATTTGCATCGAGTGGTGCAAGAGGGAATTAATTGCATCCCAACTTTGAAAGTTACTGTAGATCACATGAAAAATGGTGTGTAAAAGTTCATTTATGCAAATTTTGACCCAATAAAAGGCAATCCCATAATAAATCAGTCTTTATACACACTCTTGCGATGCTTGCAGTGAAGCAATATTACGATATATTCTTGATCACATATCTCATACCGTATTCGATAGTTGCCAACTCGGATACGGTACTCATTCTCATATCCTTTCAGTTTGATACACCCACGTGGACGGTGATGTTCCTCTAACATCTTTATCTGCTTAATGATTCTGTCATAGACAGCATATGGTAGGCCATCCAGTTGCTTCTGTACTGGCTTTGGAATTACAACCTGGTAGCTCATCAGTTTTTCCTGCGCCGCTGAACGATGTATTCATCGATAGTCACATAGTCTCCTTCCTGATATGCAGCGCGAGCTTCCTGAATCTCAGCTTTCACACTCGGGTCTTCTTCCCATTCCTTTTCCTCAACATGTGCCATCTGCTCATCCAGTAATTCCCAAAGCCGGAACTTGTCTCTCATACACAGTTTTGTAACTGATTTAACCAATGATTCGAAAGGTATTAGTAATTCTACGCTTTCTTGTGTCATAACTTACTCCTTTTAAATTATACTATGATATTTGTCTGCAATAATACTTTCGTGCACTGTTTGGGCTGTGTAGGTTTTTTATTAATTTAGTTCCGACTCCTTGTTTGTGAAACTCTGGAATAACTGCCATGGGTGCCAGGGCAAGATAGTCAAAAATAGAATATCCAACATTCTTTATTCTTGAAAATAAGATATATCCTGCAATTTTATCTTCAATTTCTGCTACAAGTGAGAGTTCAGAAATACAAACTTGAACTATATGTGCATCCTTCCGGACGAACTTCAATCACCACATACTTTACTTCACTCTTCTCGTCTATTAAGTTTTTCGACCCACCCCATAAAACCGGTCTGACAAGTGAACCTTTGACAGTTCATTATTCACTCAAATTGAACTGTTCGCAGTAACATTTTTAAATTCCAGCATTCTGTCATTCCATCACTCTGATATCAGTCATACGACAAACGGGTCTCTTCATCCGCAAGTGTCGGTTGAATTATCTCTTTCCATCGAGGAGAGTTCCATGTCCCAAGCGTCGTATGCATCTCATAATAGTTCTGGGGGATCGGATGCGTCCCGATCACAACGTCAAGCCCATACTTTGCCCGGATAAAATCACGAAAGTGGGTTATTCGGGGGCATGGAGGATATCCGACGACCAGTCCTGTAGCGAGGTGTATCACTTCTGCCCCGTTCTTCTTCATCTCCTCAGGAGCGTATTCGATATTTCCACCAGGACAGCCACCACATGCAGTATATCCGACCAGTTTCACCTCTTTATCTTTATAAATACTGAATGCACCTTCCCTGTTATGTAGTGCCCTCAGGCATTTGCCACCGGCACACACATGGTAGCGGTCGCATATAATAATCCCTACCTGGATCTCATCGCTCATTTTACGTCCTCCGTATCTTTTAATTTTTGATACGGATTCTTATGGATTGTGGGTAATAAATGCTTTTTGGACATGATCTTTCACCCAGGACCCTCTTCCCGAATACACTCACCAAAATACCCTTTTAAGTTATGGATATCTTTCATCTGCTTTTGTGCCGACTCCGGGTTTTCCATCTACCGCACCTGCTTATAACTCACATTTCGTGCCAGGACTGGCGGCGGGGCCTGGGCCGGCGGTGGGGATTTAAGGCATGGGATTGTCTGGTGAGAGTTGATGAAACAGGAAAAAAAGAAACAGAAACAGAAAAGTTAAATTAATTACCACCTAATCAAAATCATACATTACAGAGGCGATACACATAAACCTACGATTTCTTGGCGGCTGCGGTGAAGTGGGCCGCTCTGCAATACTACTTGACGATAACGTCCTGCTCGACTACGGCATGAAACCTGGCGAACCCCCCTTATACCCGGTGGGAGGCGTGCGCCCAGATTCTGTCATTATATCCCACGGTCACCTGGACCACTGCGGTGTGGTACCCAACCTCATGGACATGAAACCTGACATATTCATGACACCAGTAACCAAGGACCTGACATCACTACTGGCCAGGGACACCATGAAGATCGCAAGAGCAAAGGGCCAGGTGCTGCCGTTCATAATCGAAGATGTCAGGGATTTTGAACTTTACACCGATTCAATAGATTACGGCACCGGATTTGATGCCTCAGGCTACGAAGGCATGCTGTATGACGCCGGACACATCCCGGGCTCATCAAGCATATATCTTGAGAACAAGAGCGGCAGCCTGCTGTACACAGGTGATGTGAATGCCAGGGGCACCAACCTGCTGGGTCCGGCCGAAAAACTGCCGGTTGCAGATATAGCAATAGTAGAAAGTACCTACTTCGGCACTGAACATACTGTAAGGTCGAAGCTGGAGCGGGACTTCATTGACTCAATAAAAGATACAGTGGAAGGCGGAGGATGGGCAATAATACCTGCCTTTGCTATCGGGCGTACCCAGGAAGTGGTTATGATACTGGAGAAATATGGTATAAGGCCCTATGTGGACGGTATGGGAGTGGATGTCTACAAGCTCCTCAAAAAACATCCTTCATACATTAAGGACCCGGGCCGCCTTGACAAGGCTTTCAAGGACGCTTTTATAGTGGATCCAAGGAAGCGGTCAAGACTAATGGATGAACCCTGTGTTATAGTGACCACCGCAGGTATGTTGAACGGCGGTCCTGTACTGTACTACCTCAAGCACATCCATGACGACCCCATGTCAAAAATATTACTGACCGGGTATCAGGTAGAAGGCACCAACGGAAGGCTGGCACTTGAACGGGGATACTATGAGGACATGGGCAAATCCATCCCGATCAGTGCGCAGATCGAACTCTATGATTTCTCGGCACACAGTGACGATATCGGCCTCAAGGAACTGGTCACGCAGCAGGTGGATGGCGGCTGCCAGCTTGTGGTTTGCGTGCACGGCGACAATACCCGGGGTTTTGCATCCTGGATCAATGAGAACCTGGAAGTGAATGCGGTATCACCTGTCAATGGTGACCAGATTTATATTTAATCAGGCCTTTATTGAAAACATGAATATTGTAGTGCTGAGGCTCGGCCACCGGCCTGAGCGGGACCAGCGGGTCACCACACATGTCGGGCTGACGGCCCGGGCACTTGGAGCATCGGGAATGCTGCTTGCCTCGGATGACCGGGGTGTTATTAACAGCATCAACGAAGTGACAGGGCGGTGGGGCGGCGATTTCTTTGCCAGGTCAGTGGGTTCATGGAAACAGGAAGTACGCAAGTGGCAGGACTCTGGAGGTAAGGTAGTGCACCTGACCATGTACGGCCGGAACCTGCCCGGTGTACTGGATGAGATATCAGGCACAGAGTCTGTAATGGTGGTTGTAGGTGCTGAAAAGGTCCCGCCTGATATCTACCAGGTGGCTGACTGGAACGTAGCTGTTGGAAACCAGCCACATTCAGAGATCGCATCACTTGCAGTGTTCCTGGACCGTATAAACACTGCTAAGGGCACTGAACCCCTAACACAGGGTTTTCCGGGCGGCAAACTTAAGATCATACCCCATGAACAGGGAAAGCTCGTTGAGGAGGTATAGGTCACGGCGCAGCGGGCTCTCAGCAGGTTTCCTTCACATGGGGAACACAACTCATTGTGGTACTGGAAACAAGTGGTATCGCCGGCAAGGCTTGCTTTTAATTACATTCTCATGTGCACGGCCCGAATCTCGCCATCGCTTCCCCTTAAACTCTGGCTGTACCGCCGCATGGGAATCGAGATAGGCAACAACGTATCCATAGCCCTGGAGGTTACCATGGACGTTTTTTTCCCGCAGCTTATCAAGATAGGGGACAATACCATAATCGGATACAATACCACAATCCTGTGCCATGAGTTCCTGGTAAAGGAATACGTGACCGGTCCTGTGGTCATTGGCAGGGATGTGATGGTGGGAGCGAACACCACGATATTGCCTGGCGTAACAATTGCAGACGGGTCTGTGGTCTCGGCCCATTCCCTTGTCAACAGTGATGTTGAAGGGTTTGTAGGCGGCGTCCCTGCCAGGTCCCTGGACCGGAATTAACAGGAGGATATGTCAATGGATATAATAGAATTTTTCCACAAGTTCAAGGCTTATCCATTGACCAGATATTCTTTATTGCTGGCATCTATTATCGGAACAGCTTTCGGGTTCCATTATTACGAATGGCAGTTGAGGACATCTCCCATATATTACTGGCCGCTGATTCCTGACAGCCCGGTCTTTACCCTGATGTACGTGCTGGTGCTGGCCGCTTATTCGGTAGGAAGACGCAGTAACCTGTTCGACACTTTCACATTTATCGGGCTGAACAAGATAGGCATCTGGACGCTTTTTGTGCTGCTGTATGATTTTGACTATTATTTCTCTCCCGGGACCTGGGTGTTCAGGTCTGTGCTGTTTTTGCTGCACATTGGCATGGTACTATGTGCTCTTACCCTGGTAAAAGACATGAAACGGCCTACGTTTACAATGATGGGTCTGATACTTGGCGTATTTTTAGTACTGGATTATTTTGACTATATTATCGGGACCCACCCGTACCTGCATACACCCAGGGTGGATGTGGTGGGGTTGGCAGCACTTATCCTGACCCTTGGCTGCTGGGGAGTGGTATGGTTGATATGCGATAGGGATTGGGATAAAGATAGGGATAAGGATGGGGATGGGGATGTCCGGGAAGATCAACAGCCTGGTGCCGGGTGAATCAAACGCCTTTCTTTTGTTTGGCTGCTATGAGTTCTTCCTGTAAAGTCACATTATCTGTTTTGTAGATTATCAATGAAATACACAACAGGAAAAATGCGACCATATTCAGGAGCATAGGGATTATTATTGCACTTCCTGTAATTCCGCCGCCACCCGGACCCAGTACAGTCGGATGATGGGCAGCAGACCATATCCTGATGCTCATGAAACTGATAGGGACGCTGATAAAACCTATAATACCGAATACCGCACTAAGACGGGCCCGTTTCTCTGGCATGTCGACAGCCTGCCTTACCATGAGGTAAGCAATATATATGAAGAACAGTACCAGCGAGGTATTGAGCCGTATATCACCGGGCGGCCAGTAGTGTCCCCATGCCGCCTTTGCCCATATGGAACCGGAGATGAGTGTCAGTCCTGCAAAGATGACACCAATTTCAGCCGATGCTGCAGCCTTTAGGTCCCATTTCTGCTCCCCGTCCCGCAGGTAGAGGATGCTGAAGATCATTACCAGCAGGAAGGCCATGTATGAGGTAAGGGCTATTGCGATATGGAAATATGCTATATGGAAACTGTATACATAGTTCGCCCATTGGGCATCAGTGGACACATAATGAACCTGTCCTTCAGGATCTGTATATGTACCCCGTTCGCCCGGGTTTATAGGTACAGGTGCATATAAGAAAATGATCAGGATGGCTGCAAGTATGAAAATAACAGTGGCAGTATAGAGGTATTTCTTGTAATCAGTGTTTTTCATATTTTTTTACCCTGCTAAAGCCCTTATTCAGCGATATTTGCAGTGTCATTAGATGTTTCATGTATAATAAATGATTTTGGAAAAAGCAGCAATCCTAAATGAAAAATCAATATGGATGTGCAAAAAGTATAAATACTTTGATACTAAATAAATTTTTTATTGTATATGAAGCATAACTTTGTATACTTAAGTAAATGCGAATGATATGAGCATTTTCTTGTTACAGTCGTAAAAGATTGTATAAATAATAACAGTAAGTTAAACAAATATATTAATATTTTGGAGGTATAAATATTGGTTATTATTAAAAGAGTAGGTGCTGTTTCAGTAGGGAAAATATTTGCTTTGATATATGCAATATTTGGATTGATTGCAGGCATAATCTTTGCATTAATCTCATTACTTGGGGGAGCAATAGTGGGAGAAGCTTTTCCATCTGTTATCTTTGGAGTAGGCTCAATTATCTACTTCCCTATTATGTATGGAATAATGGGTTTTATAGGGGGAGTGTTAACGGCATTCGTATATAATTTAGCTGCCGGTTGGATAGGTGGAATTGAAGTAGAGACACAATAGGTGGGTTTTAATTACCCGCCACTTTTCTTTTTTCCATTTATTTTTATAACTTTTTTTTTATATTTTCAAGAAAGCCCCTTCGGGGTAAAATATAAGTGTGATGTTTTTCTCATTATGTATCTAATTTCAGTAGCAAGATAAACAAATGCGTTTATACTTTCCTATACGTTAAAAAAACATAACAACAACTATTTTATCCTTCCGCACTTGAAATTATGGATGACATTGTACCGCATTAGCCACGTAAGGCAGGATAAGTGAATTTTGTCCCAAGGCCGGGATGTGCAAAAAGTATAAATACTTTGATACTAAATAAATTTTTTATTGTATATAGAGCATAACTTTGTATACTTAAGTAAATGCGAATGATATGAGCATTTTCTTGTTACAGTCGTAAAAGACTGTATATCAATTATAAGAGGGGATACCTCTTATTAAACCAAACGGAGGTAATGTAAGATGGATAATTATGTAGATACATTAAAGAAGGTTCTTACCGACCCTGAAGGTTTTTATTCGGAAATGCCGAAAGAAGGGGGCTATCAGGAGCCATTAACATTTGCAGCTATTAACTTTGCGATCGTAGGATTGCTCTCAGGAATTATTGCTGTTATTCTAAGCGGCGCCGGTGCGGGTTCAATAGTGTCAACCCTGGTCGGTGCTGTGATTGGCGGCATTGTCGGACTGTTCATCGGCGGAATAATATTGTTCGTATTCTTCAAGATATTTGGCGGCTCAGGCGGCTATGAAGGTACTGTAAGGATATTATCATATTCAAGCGCAGCTCAGGTCTTCGCATGGATACCCGTAATCGGATGGATTATCGGTTTATATGGTATCTGGCTAAATATCGTAGGTGGAAAACATGTTCACAATCTGACCACTGTGAAATCTGCTGTTGCGGTACTATTACCAATAATAATTCTGGCAGTGATTATTGCGATGTTAATGGCTGTAATAGTTGCAACTGTCGCAACATTGGGAATTGGCGGACTTGGTGGGTTTTAGTTACCCGCCACTTTTCTTTTTTTTTTCGAATCTCACATGGATTGAGTTAGGGGACTTTACTTTATCGAATTATCTCTACATTAATTTTTTCTGCAGTCGTATAAGCATCATATATTCCGTAAATCCAAACAATTGGGTAAGTAAAAAGTCCGATAATAACAAACATTAAAAACACATTTACTGTTTGCACAATAATTAGAAGAAGACCTTTTCCAATCTCACCGTTGTATATTTGCCCAAGACCTGCAAAAAAGAATGATGCTATAGCTGCTATTCCTGGATTTTTCATTTGAATTAATGGATTAGTTTTTTGTCTAACACCACATTTGGGGCATATCTCAGCTTCAGCTTTAATCACTTCTCCGCAACTAAAACAATATACTTCACCTGTACCTATTTCCATATTATAACCTCTTATGTTTTCAATTACCATTCTTTTATTATTTTCAACTATAAAAAACTTATGAGAAAATGACAATTGTTTTTTCAAAACTCTGAAGGGTTTTATTCGGAAATGCCGAAAGAAAGGGACTATCGGGAACCATTAACATTTGCAGCTATTAACTTTGCAGCTGGAGTGAAACCCAAATAACGGACAAGTAGTTAAGCAACTTACCGGGCGTCATCGGTGGTTGGGAATTCTTTTTTCATCTTTATCGCCCATTCTTTTTCAAGTCATTATATACCGCATTTAAGTACTGGTTTTGTTTTTCATATTTTTACTCCTTTTTACATACAAAATCACGGACAGTAGGATTGGGAATCCCAGTTTCATGATATCCTGCAGAATAAGCAATAAACCACGGAGTGCATAGAGGACACAGGGAGTGAAATCTGGTACAAGCTCTGTGTTTCTCTGTCTACTTAGGTTAAATTATAATTATCTGAAGATCAAAGTGTTAAGACATTAGTATCAAAACATTTGAGACCACACATATTTTTTCACCCAAAGCCTTATAGCACTCTTTCTACAAAACAATACTAAAAGGTGGTAAGAGTTGCCTGCAAAAATAAAAGTCGCTAATCCTAACAGGTGCATAGGTTGCTATAGCTGTATGCTGGCTTGCAGCCGGGTAAATGCACACACGGCATCGCTAATAGACAGTGCTATCGATATCAGGACATCAGGCGGTATTGAGAGCGGTTTTCAAATAATCGTTTGTCGCTCATGTATCGACCCACCGTGTGCACGGGCATGCCCCACAGGTGCACTCACACCACGTAGCGGTGGCGGCGTAATACTGGATAAGGATTTGTGTAATTCATGTAAGAGCTGTGCCAGTGCCTGCCTGCCCGGTGCTATCCATTTTAACAAGGCCGACATACCCGTTATCTGTACCCATTGTGGTGTATGTGCCAGATATTGCAGTCATGACGTACTTGAACTGAGAAAAACCGAGGTGCTATAATATGTGGTCCAACGTACTCTATATTGATCTTGATACAGGCGAACACCAAGTAAAGGACCGTGCGGACCTGTTCGATAAATACCTGGGTGGAACGGGCGTGGCCACCCAACTGTTACTGGAAGAATGCCCCCCCGGAACCGACCCGTTTTCACCCGAAGCCCCGATAATATTCAGCATAGGGCCCCTTAACACGATCTTCCCTTGCGTATCCAAAACTGTATCCATGTTCAAATCACCCATGACAGGGGAACTGGGCGAGTCCCACGCAGGCGGGCGGCTGTCAATGGCCATGCGCTTTGCCGGGTATGACAGTATTGTAATAAAAGGCAGGGCAGAAAAACCGTGTTACCTGTCCATCCATGACGATGAAGTAAAGCTCAAGGATGCCACCAGCATCTGGAACGTATCCTCTGTCGAGGTCATAGGCAAGATATTAAGGGAAGTGGAGCCGGGCAAGGGCAGGCGCAGTATAATGCGTATTGGCGGGGCCGGTGTGAACATGGTACGGTATGCCAATGTGAACGTGGACACCTACAGACATTTCGGCAGGCTGGGCCTGGGTGCGGTGTTCGGCAGCAAGAACCTCAAAGCAATTGTGATCTCTGGTACCGAAGATGTAGAGATACCGGATATTACCACATATAGTAAAATGTACGATAAATTATATGATGCCGTTGTGGACACTGAGGTAATGGAAAAGTACCACGACCTGGGGACTGCCGCCAATATCAATGTCCTGAACCAGTTAAAAGGGCTGCCTACACGCAACCTCAAGCAGTCAGGCTTCGAGAATGCCGAGAACATATCCGGCGAATACTTTGCAGACAACCTGCTGCTTCGCAAGATCGCATGCAGCAACTGCCCCATTGGCTGCATACATATCGCCATGCTCAAGACAACCTTCCAGAAGGGGCATGAGTTCGAAGTGAACCACATCAGTTATGATTATGAACTTATTTACTCACTGGGTACTAACCTTGGGATCAACCTTGCCGAGGATGTACTGCGCCTCATTGACAGGTGCGAGCGCTATGGACTTGATGTCATGAGTGCGGGAGGCGTACTGGCATGGGCCACCGAAAGCTATGAGAGGGACCTGATCACTCCGACAGATACCCTGGGTATAGCACTTCGCTGGGGAGACACGAACAGTTACCTGAAGATGATAGATAAGATTGTGGAGATGCCAAACAAATTCTACCAGACAATGGCCAAAGGTACTGTGGCTGCGGCTGCAGAATATGGTGGTGAGGACTTTGCTGTGAACCTGGGCGGCCTGGAGATAGCTGGTTATCATACTGGTCCTGCTTCTATAATAGGGCAGATGGTAGGTGTGCGGCATTCCCACCTTGACAACGGTGGATATAGTATTGACCAGAAAGCTGCAAGCCAGCAATTAACTGAAGAACAGATGGTGGACAAGCTCATCTATGAGGATTACTGGCGCATGATAAACAACTCCCTGGTGGCCTGTCTCTTTGCAAGAGGAGTGTATGGTGAACAAACTATCATCGATGCACTGGCCAGCGTGGGTATCGAAAAGACCAGGGACGAACTTGAAACATTGGGCCGTGAGATATTCCTTGCAAAATATGAGTTCAAGAAGCAGCAGGGTTTTGACGTGGACAAAATAAAAGTTCCCGGGCGTTTCTATGAAACCATATCCCAAATGGGAATGGTAGAGGAAGAGACCATCAAGGAAATGCTGGAATTGTATAAGAAGAAAACCGGAATATAATATATACAAGGGAGTGGCCAGATGGATTTTATGCAGGAACGGATCACAACGATCCATGATTTCAGGATTGAAGAGAGGTCCCTCTGTTTAGCATTAGAGGACATTGCAAAGGAGCGTCCAATGACGCTACTGATACCTATGCTCTTTGAGGAGATATTAGGAGACCATATCGAAAATATTCTCAAACACATCAATGAATTAAATTTCCTTAATAAAGTTGTAATAGCACTTGCTGCCGATGATGAGCAGCAATATATCCAGGTCAAACAATTTTTTTCAAAACTTGAGATTCCCTGTATCATAGTGTGGTGCGACGGCCCCTCGGTACAACAGGTGATTGAAGAATTAAAGGAAAAAGACCTTGACATTACCATGTTTTCCGGTAAAGGGAAGGATACATGGATCGCCCTGGGGGTTGCAACACTCGACAGCTATGCCATAGCCATGCATGATGCAGATATCGTATTTTATTCCAAGCTTATGCCTGCAAAACTGTTGTATTCGGTTGTCGAACCTGACCTGGATTTTTGTTATAACAAGGGCTATTATGCAAGGATCGATATGGAGCACCTGGTGATGTATGGGCGTGTTAACAGGCTTCTGCTCAATCCCCTGCTAAATTCACTATTGAAAAAGACACATTACAACTCTAATTTCCTGAAATACATGTGTGCATTCAAGTATCCGCTATCAGGTGAATTTGGCATTACAACAGATCTTGCCCTCAACATCCGCATGCCAGGCGACTGGGGGCTGGAAGTGGGACTACTTGCCGAAGTTTTTAAGAACACTGCACTTAAAAGGATATGCCAGGTCGATCTGGGATTTTACGAACATAAGCACAGGCCTATAAGATCCGATGCTGAAGAAGGTATTCAAAAGATGACAAAAGACATCGTCAAGACCATATTAAGGAATCTTGTCGAGCTTGACGGGTTGGATATAGACGAGGCTTTTATTCAAAGTTTGAATGTATTGTTCAAACGTGCGGCCCAGGACCGTGTCCGCCAGTACCATGCCGATGCCTTGTTTAACGGCCTTAATTACAGCAGGCATGGTGAAGAGTGCATGATAGAAGCTTTCTCGAAATACATGCTATCTGCAGGACGTGAATATATCCAAAATCCTACGGATGTTCATCTTCCTGACTGGAAAAGGGCGATATCTGCCATGCCCGATATCAGGGAAAAGTTAAAGGATGCAGCCTTGAATGATTTTAATACCTATGGTTGAAAAGGCAACATCCCGGTGATTAATCCGCATAGAATTTCTGCTTATAATTTGTATACGCCCTGATAAACTCGGCATGGGGCCAGATAAGGGGCATGGTAACATAAGCAAACCCTTCTTTCCACTTCGGATGAGACCTAATATTCTCGATCATTGTGAGTTTACTGTCCCTCAGTATCTTGGCATTCGTATAATCCTCAAGCCACATTTCAAAGCGTTCAACTGTCGAGATATGTTCGGGCAGCAGGTTATCATGTGCCATCTCCACCACCCAACCCAGGTATTTATCGGCCATGTCCTGATCTCCTATAGCTGTATAATGGTTGGATAGCTGGCAGGTAAAGTGGAGCCAGGGTCCATATCCTCCATTGTTGCGGTCCCATAGTTCAGGATACCTGTTAAGTCCGCCCAGTTCCTCGTCCCAGAGCATTTTGTTAATACGCTGTACTGTTTTTATATTCCTCAGGTCAGTTTCTTTTATCAGGCCAAAATGGGCCGGAGCATATTCCACAGCATCCACATCTATGACTGTGGAGGCAAAGGCATCATAACCTATTGGATCGGAACTTTTGTATTTTACCCGGATGCACTTGATAAAGGACCTGCGTCTTGGACTGTATAGCCGTTCCAATATGGACTGGCGGATCAGTTCTGCCTGTTCCCGCCATTCTTCCACATCCTTATTCAGTGCTTCCCCGATCTCAACAGCTCCGAACAGTCCGGCGCAGCATGTGGAATTGGCATATATCTCAAAACCGTGTTCATATGCAGGATATTCGTGTATGCTGTTGATGGTATGTATGAGGTTGATCTCGTCGTTCTTATTCTGGAGTATGAAGTTCACAGCTTTTTCAATGGCTTCCCAGTACTGGCTGCAAAAGGCGCGGTCTGCCAGGCTTTCAAAGAATAGTCCGCCAGTGGCCTTGAGGTACTGGTTAAGAGCATAGAGCACCAGGCCGTTGCCGTCGATCTGCAGGTCCTTATAACTGGTATCGTTCCCGTCCACGTCATAACGCTGGCTGAACTCACCTGAAGGTTTCTGGGCGGCCAGTATGAATTCAAGGCCGCGTTTAGCTTCATTTAACATATCGCCCGCTATAGCGCCCAGGATACAAATGGAATGGTCACGAGGATAGATGAACGGATATCTCGTACCTGGCGGGCTGGCATAGAAACCACCATTTGGATGCTGGTTTTCTTTTAATATTCTCATACAGTTCTTGAATAATTTTTCTGCTGCAATGATGTCCACGTGATTCACTCCTTTTTGACGAATTTGAAGACACAGGCACCCTTTTCAAGAATCCTATCAACCTCTTCCTTTGTCTTTCCTGCTTTTTCAATAGCTTCTTCATTATAAGCCAGATTGGCACCGGCAATTGATGGCTTGGATGCAAGATGCAAGGTTTCGAAGCCTGCCATTTCAGCTCTTTTTTTCCTGTAAGCATTGTGCAAAAGGCATAGGATAGAAGCCATAGCAGGACATTCCACTTTATCCTTGTTCATAGCTTCTTTTTTGGCAACGTATTTTACAATTACCTGGAATTCCTCTGGCCTCTCGCCAAAAAGGTCAACAAAACGTATTATTTCATCTGCAAAAGGGCACATCGGTAAATAGTGCAAATCATCTTCAGGGACGCCTTCAAGTCCTGCCCCCTGTGTTTCTGCCAGTTCTTTCCCAATATGAGCTAATAATATGGAGGTTTTTTCAGGACCTACCATTTTCACCAGTTCTGTTATACCAACCATAAATGCCTGTGGCAGCATTCTCCCAAGTCTGATCATGTCTTTTCCCTCTTTCTATTATTACAGTAATATTACAGCAATGCAATATTAAATTCTATTCCAAAATATTAATAAGTTCCTGATTCCATCCTTTCGGTCCAATACCTTTTCCCCGCTTGATATTTGGTGATGTTATGGATGGATCATAATCGCCGCCCGGTTTTTGTACTAATATACCTATATCCACTGCCATTAGCATAGGCAGGTCGTTAAGGCTGTCGCCCAGCCCTATTGTTTTTACACCTGGCCATTTTTTCCTGTAAAGGTCTGTAAGTATATGTACCGCCTTTCCCTTGTCATTATTACCCATTATATGATAGTACCGTCCACCTTTGGTATAATTGAAACCCCTTTTTCTGATTTCCTGTTCCAGGAGTTCATCCTTTGGGGCCGGACTTATGATCCTGAAAGCTTCATCATAGTCCCGCTGCTTGGCAAGTGCAGCACATTCCCTGTCAAGTCCTGTGTCCTGACACACTTCATCCACATCCATATCCCCGAATCCAATTACCTGGCAGTCGATCTTAGCACATATTTCTTTTAAAGTACTTTCAAGTATATCGTATCCCACACCGAGTTCGATCACGTTGTAATTGTCTATTTGTTTTGTGTGATCATAGGGGAAGTTAAAATAATCCTGTGGGATAAATATGGCCCCACCGTTCTCGGAAATAAAGGGATGGGATATGTCAAGTTCATGACAATAAACTTCAAGTTCAGCTCTGGTCTTGCTGGTACAAAATATCAAAGGGATATTTTTCTTATTAATGAGTTCCAGGGCGGGTAGGGCCGCATCATAGGAATATGTATCGTGATCGACCAGGGTGCCATCCATATCAGTAAAAATTATGTATTCGGATGCCTGTATTTCTTCCATATTGATATAATAAGAGTTACTTGTTAATTAAATTTGCTATATAGATTGAATTTTTTAATAATCTTTTATAGTCACGGCACTGTTCAACCATCTTTCATAAGCTATTCCGGTTTGGAAGTAAATGTGTTTCTAACTACTGATTATAGGAATAAATCCCTTAAACAAATGTTAAAAAAACGTGTCTAAGTTCTATATCTTTATAGTCTGTAGTA
>CBDUUM010000008.1:0-21487 GCA_965370445.1 uncultured Methanosarcinales archaeon | reverse complement strand
GGCAGGCTGGAGCGTTATGCTGCTGACTGGGAACTGGAGAACAAACAGGGGGGACCGGAAAAACCCGAACCGACAGGTAAGAAGGTGGCAGTAGTGGGTTCAGGTCCGGCAGGACTGACCGCTGCTGCTGAACTGGCTAAGATGGGGCATACTGTGACCCTGATGGAGGCCCTGCACAAGGCTGGAGGTGTGCTGGTCTACGGCATACCCGAGTTCAGGCTGCCCAAATCCATTGTCCAGAAGGAAGTCGAATACATAGAAAGACTGGGTGTTGATATCCAGCTCAATTGTGTGGTTGGTATGGTGGAAACTGTGGATGAACTGCTGGATGAGTATGATGCTGTGTTCCTTGGAACCGGTGCCGGGTTGCCCAGCTTCATGAACATCGATGGTGAGAATCTCAGTGGTGTTTATTCTGCAAATGAATTCCTGACAAGGGTTAACCTGATGAAGGCATACCAGTTCCCTGATTATGATACCCCTGTCAAGAACGGCCACAAGGTAGTGGTCGTGGGTGGAGGGAACGTTGCAATGGATGCTGCCAGGTGTGCGGTTCGCCTTGGTGCCGAAGAAGTGACTGTAGTGTATCGCCGCGGAGATGAGGAGATGCCTGCCAGGCGTGAGGAGATTGAGAATGCAAAAGAGGAAGGCGTTATTTTCAGGCTCCTTTCAAACCCCACACGGATACTTGGTGATGAGAAAAACTGGGTCAGGCAGATGGAATGCCTGGATATGGAGCTATGCGAGCCCGATGAATCAGGACGTTGCAGGCCCGTACCTATAGAAGGTTCTGAACATATCCTTGATGTGGATGTAATAATAATAGCAGTAGGGACATCTCCAAATCCGCTTATCCCGAAGACCACTTCAAGCCTTGAGACCTCGAAATGGGGTACTATCATAGCCGATGATAACGGTGCAACTTCTAAAACCGGGGTATTTGCCGGTGGAGATGTGGTAACAGGGGCTGCTACAGTCATAAGTGCCATGGGTGCAGGTAAGATTGCTGCCAGGGCTATTGACAAACATTTTAATTCGAATATTTCATAAAATGGTATGGGTATAGGTATGAGTATAAGTAATTTTTTTTAGATTTCAACTTCCAATCCGAAAACTATATATATCGAATCCGAATAAATAGGAGCTTGTGAGCGGGAACAACGTTTTTCTAACTAACCCCCACTCCCCAACCCGCTCACACAAAATACCTTTTATTTTACTTTGCACGATAAACCTAATTTGCTATTAACCATAAATTACAATTGATGACAAAGAAAGTGGCTATTATTGGTGCAGGTGCCGTGGGGATGACTGTAGCCACTTATTTGAAACGGCATACGGATTATAATGTTTTGGTATTTACATCGGACACTCACACTGCGTACAGCCAGTGCGGGATGCCCTTCGTACTGGAAGGCATTATATCCGATTTCCCTGACCTGGTAATAAGGCCGCCAGATACTTTTATTGAGATGGGTATAGACCTGCATCTTAACACAGAGGTCAGGCACATAGATGCCGGAAGCCAGAAAGTGACGTCAGATTCTGATGTTTTTGAATATGATCATCTGGTGATCGCTACTGGCAGTACACCTTTTATCCCGCCCATCCCAGGCATTGACCTGGGCTGCGTGTTCACCCTGCATACGCTATCGGACGGCATGGACATCAAGGCCAATATTAATGATAACAGTAAGGTAGTGGTCATCGGTGCGGATGGGATCGGAATCGAAGTTGCGGCATCCCTTGCCAAGAGAGGGATTGATACCACACTGATCGAGGCCCTGCCCCAGGTGCTTCCACTGACCCTTGATCCTGATATGGCATCATTTGTAGAGCAGCATCTTATCTCGATGGGTGTCAAGGTAATGACAGGTACCAGTGTGGATTCTGTAAATGGACAGGAAAGGGTAGAATCGGTCAGTGCGGGGAGTGAAACACTGCCAGCTGATGTTGTTATCGTCACTTCAGGACTCAAGCCCTTAACATCGGTTGCCAGGGAGGCTGGCTATGATATAGGTCCGACAGGCGGCATTGTGACCGATGAGCGACTGAGGGTGAGCGTGAATGGAGAGTTCCAGGATAATGTTTATTCAGGTGGTGAGTGCGCCCAGGTGTTTGATCTTATCACGGGTTCGCCTGTCATCAGCAGGCTGGGTTCGGCTGCCCGGAGGATGGCACGCGTTATAGGCGAGAACCTTGCTGGCAAGGATGCTGTCTATCCACCTACATTAAGCCCAAGTGTGGTGGTAGCAGGGCATCTGGTGGCAGGTTCGGTGGGTATTACCTCGCATACGGCAAAAATCCATGGCGTTAACATAATCAGCGGCAGTTCAAAGGGATATACCAGGGCTGGTTATTATCCGGGTGCTATGCCCCTGTTCATTAAGCTACTGTTCTCAAAAAAGAAGCTTGTAGGCGCACAGGTGGTGTCGGGCGAGGGTGTGAAAGAGAGGATCGATGCTCTCAGCCTTGCCATACGTATGGGTGCCGAAGTGGACGACCTGTTGGATTGGGAGACCTCATACTCGCCGCCGGTTTCCATGGTCATCGACCCGGTAACGTTTGCAGCAGATGATGCAAAAAAGAAGATGGAAGGTGTAGCTTGATCCGGATCGATGGTTCTTACGGTGAAGGCGGCGGCCAGATCATACGCACGGCTGTAGCACTGTCTGCTGTTACGGGAACTGAGGTAACGATCAGCAATATCCGGATCAACAGGCCGAAACCCGGACTGAAGGCACAGCATATGACTGCCATCAGGACGGCCGCTGATATGACCGGTGCCCGGTTATCGGGACTGAAGCCTGGTTCTACTGAACTCACATTCAGCCCCAGGGATATCTCAGGCGGTCATTACAACATGGATATCGGCACGGCAGGTAGTATCACACTACTTCTCCAGTGCCTGATGCCTGTCGCCTCGGCAGCACAGGAACCAGTATCACTGGAAATCACAGGCGGCACTGATGTGGCATGGTCACCTCCTGTCGATTACATGTCCCATGTGCTGCTGCCTGTACTTTTGGCTATGGGACTTGAGTGCAGTATTGAGCTGTACAGGCGGGGCTATTATCCCAGGGGCGGCGGAAGGGTCACTGCAATAATTCATCCGTCAGCATTGCAGGCTGTGGTACTGGATAAAGAGGATGAGAGGGATACGAAGAAGGAGGAGACAGAGAAGGAAAAGGAGGTAGGGAAGGAGATAGAACCCTGTACAGTTGCAGGCATATCACATAGTTCCAACCTGCCGCCCCACGTGGCCCGGCGGCAGGCAGATACGGCGGCAACAGCACTGGAAAAGGCAGGCTATAGTTCATCCATAGATACCAGGCTGGCCAGTGTCCCATCTACTGGTAGCGGAATTACCCTGTGGTGCGGGCATGCCGGCGGCAGTGCCCTGGGCAAGCGTGGGCTGCCTGCTGAGAAGGTAGGTAAAGCTGCCGCACGGGAGATAATAACAGAACTTGACTATGGGGCGACTGTAGATGTGCACCTTGCCGACCAGTTGATTCCGTACATGGGGCTTGCCGGGGGTGGGAGTTTCACAGTACGGGAGGTGTCCGGGCATACAAGGACAAATATATGGGTGGTGGAGCAGTTTTTGGGTGTGGAGTTCAGGATAGAAGAAAAAAAAGATGTTTTCAAAATATCATTATGATTCAGGCTCGACGATCTCCAGGTACTGGGGCGGTATCTCCTCAGACAGCACGATAAACTCGTTTACCACCATAATTTCCACACCACCTTCCATTGCAGCAAAGGCATCCACCTTGAAGATAACCGGATTCTCAGTATGCACACTGGCAGCCTCCACGGCCTTCTCGTAAGTGGAACTCATGTGCACATATCTCTGGCGCACAGGCCTGATCCCCATCTCCTGGATCATATCTGCCTCTTCCTGGCTGGCACCGTAATATACAAACTCCAGGTCGTTCTCAGGAAAATCCAGGTCAATGACAACCGAGTGTCCGTATCTGGCCCTGATCTTCTGGCCTGATATCTGGTACCTGTCCTTCTTATCGGATTCCACCATCGCTATCAACCTGTTATGGGATGCCCAGGGATACCTTGCCATCATAACATCCACCAGCACATCAATATTTACCCAACCATGTTGGTCCATAGCCAGCCCCAGGTCATCCGGAAAATGCCGCAATGCTCCGGAAAGGAACCGCCCCATCCGTTCAGTGCGCTCATCATCCAGCACATAACTGCCTGCCTCGCCGCATTGACAGACTTCTCCTCTGAAAAAACCATGTTTCGGACACTTTCGTATCATACAACCAGCAATATTATTAATACATCTTATAAACCTTATGAATTGTTTAAAAAAACAATATTTATTAAAACATTGTAATAAATAAAACATTGTAACAAATATATGAACTTGTAGATGTGAAATACCCCCGACTATCAGGAAAGGGTGTATCGTGTCTGACCGACCGTGAACTATCAGGAGAAATACAACTGACATTAAAAGCCATATTCGAACCGGAATCTATAGCCGTTATCGGGGCATCGGCAACACCAGGTAAATGGGGTTATACCATACTGAAGAACCTGCTGGACAATGGGTTTCCCAACCCTGTATATGCTGTGAACCCGAAGGCGACGGAGATACTTGAGCAGACATGTTATCCTTCTGTACTGGATATACCTGGTCCTGTTGACATGGCAGTGATCGTTGTACCCATATCCCATGCACTTGCAGTAACAGAAGAATGCGGACAAAAAGGAGTGAAAGGCATTATTATGGTCACTGCAGGGTTCAGCGAAGTGGGTGGCGAGGGGAAGCAGCTTGAAGAACAGTTGATAGGGATTGTTGACCGATACGGCATGAGGCTTATCGGCCCGAACACCCTGGGAGTGGTCAATGCCCATGCAGGCATGAATGCCAGCATTATCTCCAAATTACCTGCAAAGGGCGGCATATCTTTTATCACCCAGAGCGGTACACTGGGACTGGCCCTGGCTGACTGGACAATGGAGATGGGGATCGGCCTGAACATCGTAGTAAGCACTGGCAATAAGGCCAATGTTGATGATGTGGACTTACTGGAATATCTTGCTGATGATAAACAGACAGATGTGATCGCAATGTACATCGAGGGTATCGATCATGGCCGTAAGTTCATGGAACTGGCAAAGGGCATATCCAAACCCATTCTTGCAGTAAAGGCCGGCCGGACCCGGAGCGGTTCTAAGGCTGTTTTTTCACACACAGGTAGTCTGGCAGGCTCGGATGATGTTTATAGTGCCGCTTTTAAACAGGCAGGTATTATCAGGATTGAGAATATTGATGATCTTTTTGATTCTGCACTGGCCCTTTCGGTCCAGCCCGCACCCAGGGGCAACAGGGTGGGAATAATTTCCAACGGTGGCGGTGCCAGTATCATAGCATCTGACATCTGTGAACGCCTGGGTCTGGCAATACCGGGCCTTGAGCAGGGAACAAGAACCAGTATCAAGGAACTGGTTCCAGAGTTCGCATCATACAGCAATCCGATAGATACGGCAGGACTGGCATCCTACGAGACCTATAACGGTATCGTCAAACATATGTTGCGTGACCCTAATATCGATGCACTGATCGTGATCTATGTGCATACCGTGATGTGGGATTCACGCATTCCGGCAAATGCCATTGTAGATATCCACCGCGGTAGATGTCTTAAACCAGTAATAACATGCTGGCTTGGAGGTGCGGGCACAGAAGCGGGGATAGACATCCTGAAAGCTGGCGGTCTTCCTAATTACCCTGTGCCTGAGAGGGCTGTTAAGGCCCTGGCATCCCTGGTGAAGCATAATGGGTTTTTAGAGAAGGTGAAGGAATGAACGGGAATGAGGAACGGCTCTGGAAATTGTTAGGGGACTGGAATATTTCCGTACTCCCAATGGCTGCGGCATCATCGGCCGGGGCTGCAGTGGAAGCGGCCAAAACCCTGGGTTATCCTGTTGTAATGAAACTCCGCTCTCCTGATATCACTCATAAAAGCGATGTGGGCGGCGTTATACTTGACCTGGGTTCGGATAAGGAGGTAAAGGATGCATATCACGGGATGATGGCATCCGTGAAACAGCATTTTCCGGAAGCCAGGATCGAAGGAGTATTACTGCAGAAGATGGCCGGACCTGGACTTGAAGTGATAGTCGGTGCTAAACTGGACCCCCAGTTCGGTCATGTGATCATGTTCGGCCTGGGCGGTATATTTGTGGAGATATGCAGGGATGTTTCTTTCAGGGTAACGCCCGTGGACAGGAAGATGGCACGTGAGATGGTATTGGAGATAAAGGGCAGTCCCATCATTGAAGGTGCGAGAGGCAGGGAATCCGCTGACCTGGAAGCCATTATTGATGTGATCACTGCATTATCCTCTATGCTTGATAAAAATCCTGATATCACTGAGATCGATATTAACCCGTTGATAGTTTATTCCCGGGGGTCGGTAGCAGTGGATGCCAGGATGCTTACAAAATGAGTGAATATTGGTTTTTGAACGGGGTTTATTAGTAAAATATATGTAGAATAGCCGAAAGGTATTATACCCATATTGATTTCAATGAGGTGGCGAAATGGAAAATGACGATGTAGTATATGTCGGTAACAAACCAGTGATGAACTATGTACTTGCAGTGATAACCCAGTTCAACGGTGGTACCAATAATGTAACTATCAAGGCACGCGGCAGGGCCATTTCAAGAGCTGTTGATGTTGCGGAAGTGGTGAGGAATAGGTTCCTCAATGATGTGGAAGTGAAGGATATTATCATATCAACTGAAAAAGTGACATCGGACCGCGGCGAATCCAACGTATCAGCAATGGAAATAACAATAGGGAAGTAGTATTATTTTCTATTTTATTCCCTCAGGGCATCACGTTCCATGAAAATAGAGATACTACCCGGCACCCTGGATTATGACGGCTCCCAGATAGAGCCGCTGTGGGCCTACTCAAAAGGTATTTCCGGGGACAGCATTGTGTTGTTCAGGGGGGCTATGGATATTTTGGATTCAAATATCAAGGACCTGGAAGACCTGCAGAATAATCTAGCCATCAAGGGCGGGGACATGCTGCACTTTATAGTGGAGCGGTTCGATTCACCGGGCAGCATCAGGCTTGCATATTATATGCAGCGCTTGCTGGTTGTCTGTGCTAAGGATGTTTTATTACACCACGGTATAGAATCGATACGCAACGGTGATGATCTTTTTATTGGTAGAGGTAAATTGACTGTTAGCATAGCATCTGCGGGCATTTCCTCTGAGAAAATACATTTTGGCATTAATATTTCATGTAACGGCACGCCCCCTGATGTGGAAGTTGCCTGTCTGACAGACCTGGGCATCACTGATTTTATAGGCATGGGAAAGGAGATCGTCACTGCCTTTACTGCCGAGGTCGATGACATAGAGTATGATATTGTGAAAACTAAGGGCCTTTGACCTGGTCAGGCATCAAGTTAATCCAACTGAAGTGAGGATTTTCTTGTTGGGATTATAAGTTTAACCTGCTATTCTCGATAATGAAACATGGGATTACTAAAATCTCATGAACATTTCATAACATTTTTATATATAGAATTCAACTCTCAATATCGAAAAGACATATAGGTGATGATATGGAGGAGATTATTGATAATTTTATACCTGTAGCTATTTTCATTCTATTTGGTTTAGTAATACCCTTGGCAATAATGTTTATAGTAAAACAGTTATCGCCGAGAAGCACAAACCCAATCAAGTTCACAACCTATGAAAGTGGTTCTGTGCCCACCGGTAGCGCGAATATGATGTTCAATGTTGAATATTATGCATATGCAATACTTTTTGTATTGTTTGATGTTGAAATGTTGTTCCTTTACCCATGGGTTACTGTTTATGTGAATGATTCTGTGATTGCAACTACACCAGGTTTTACTACAGGATTTAGCATTTTAGCGATGGTATTGTTTATGATTGTTGTATTATTAGGACTTATATATGAATGGAAGAAGGGGGTCTTGGAATGGGTAAGGTAGAGACTGAGCTACCACCGAATGTTTCGGTCACTTCTGCCAGTGCAATAAATGAGTTCATTAAAAATTCACCGCTCCAGAAAATTGTGAACTGGGGCAGAAAGAACTCGTTATGGTTCATGACCCATCCGATGGGTTGCTGCGGAATTGAACAAATATGCGTAGGTGTAGCCCATTATGACACTGACAGGTTTGGAATTATTCCAAGGTGTTCCCCGAGACAGGCTGATGTAATGATGATCAGCGGTTATGTTTCCAAGAAATATCTGCCTGGTCTGCAAAGGGTCTGGGACCAGATGTTAGAACCTAAGTGGATATTGATGATGGGTGAGTGTGCAATCTCCGGCGGCCCATGGTGGGAATCATATAGTACAGTCACACATCTTGATGAAATATTCCCTGTGGATATCTATATTCCCGGCTGTCCGCCGAGACCCGAAGCTCTTTTGCAGGGTTTCATTGAACTACAGAAAAAGATTGTGGCTGAACAAGACAGGACTGTAATACCAAATCCAGCAGATGGTGGTGAGTAAAATATGGGAGATAAAGAGATCGATAAAACCATCATGGTAGAACTGTCAAATACGTTCAAGGATGCAGTTTCTGAAGTGGATGTCCCTTCACTGAACAGGGCTGTAGCCAGAATCGAACCAGGTAAAGTAAAAGAGATTATGCAGTTTCTACTCGACAAAGGTTTTGACCATCTTTCCTGTATATCTGGTATAGATTATCCTCCTGATAAGATGGAGGTAGTATATCATGTCACATCATATTCGGCACCGTTGGTCATAACATTAAAAGCTTCAATACCAAGAGATGATCCGAATATTGATTCACTTTGTGGTATATACTGGAATGCTAACTGGTATGAAAGGGAAACATATGAACTTTATGGGATCAAATTTACTGATTGCCCCTATATGAAGGTTCTATTGCTGATAGAAGAAATGGAAGGAGAATGGCCACTGCGTAAAGATTACGCTGGGTATCCTGATTTAACATAGGTGATGAATAATGACGCATGAAGATACTCAAATTACTTGCCCACCAAAACCATCTGAGATACTCCTGCATCTTGGACCACAGCATCCATTGCAGCCAGGTCCTTTTGTGCTTGACCTGAAGATAGAGGGTGAGACAATAAGAGAAGCCGAACTCCATATCGGTTATATTCATAAAGGTATGGAAAAGATTTTTGAAGACAGGACGTATATACAGATCCTTCCTCTGGTCGATAGGATATGTTATCTAGCCTCTAATTCCAACAACGATGTCTATTGCCGTGGTGTTGAGGAACTATTGGGCATAGAACCTACAGACCGTGCAATGTATCTCAGGGTATTAACTAATGAGCTTTGCAGAATACAGAGCCATCTGTTAGGAATAGGTGAATTTACTACAGATGTGGGCTTTTTGACCATGTTTATCTATATGGTCAGGGAGCGAGAAGGGGTAGTGTCCCTGCTGGAAGCTATTACAGGTTCAAGACTGAACCATAATTATGCAAGGTTTGGCGGGGTAGCGAACGACCTGCCGCCAGGCTATAAGGAGATGGCATTAAAAACCCTGGGTGAACTGAAGAAACAGGTTAAATCCCATGATGCGATGTTGTCCAGTGATTCAATCTACCGCAGAAGGACTAAAGGTGTAGGAGTATTAACTGCCAAAGAAGCCAGCGAACTTGGAGTGGCAGGACCGCCTTTAAGGGCCACAGGCGTTGAGTATGACCTGAGGCGGATGGAACCTTACCTGGTATATGATGATCTTGATTTTAAGGTAATCACCCAGACCGATGGGGATGTATTTTCAAGGACCAAAGTACGACTATTGGAGATGCTTGAAAGTATCTATATTATTGAACAGTGTCTGGACCAGATGCCTTCAGGTCCGTATAAGCAGGATGTAACACCATATATCACACGGCCCAGACCTGGTGAGGTGTATACTCGTATTGAAGATCCGAGGGGAGAGATGGGGATGTACATAATTTCTGACGGTTCTGATAAACCATATCGTTTCAGGATAAGAGGTCCTGCATTTGCTACGGCACAGGCACTTCCGCCATTATTGCTGGGAGGATATGTAGCTGATGTGGCTGCCATAGCAGCGAGTATGGATTCATGTACCAGTGAGGTAGACAGGTAGGAGGTGTAATTTATGGGAATATTTGAAATTATTATGGATTACCTTGTTATTATTTTTGCACACAATCCATTTGCGCCCTGGATCAGGGGTGTTCTTGGTGGGCTTGTGATAGGAGCCGTTTTCGCCGGAGCTCTTGTGATGGTATATCTTGAGCGCAAGTTCCTGGGAGATATGCAATCCAGGATCGGTCCTAATCGGGTAGGCGGTCGATTTGGTTTACTGCAGTTGATCGCAGATGCTATCAAACTGTTCACTAAAGAAGATATTATCCCTGCAAAGGCTGATAAATGGTTATTTATAGGTGCACCGATTGTTGCACTCACGTCCGGTTTTTTAATGGTGGCAGTAATTCCCTTCGATTACCTTTATATCAATGGGAACTATTATGCAGTAGCAGTATCCCGAATGGATATCAGTATCCTGTATCTTGAAGCAGTATCTGGGTTGGCCATCTTTGCTACATTTATGGCAGGATGGGGTTCAAGCAGTAAATATGCAGTGCTTGCCGCGTTCAGGAACGTAGCAAAGATGATCGGTTACGAAGTTCCACTGGGTATTTCAATTATTAGTGTGGCAGTAATGGCGCATTCACTGGATATCGTGGAAATAGTGGAAGCCCAGTCAAGTATATGGTTCATTATTGCACAGCCGTTGGGTTTTGTAGTATTCTTCATAGCCTTGTTGGCTGATGTGGGACGAATACCCTTTGACCAGACTGAAGCAGAAGAAGAACTCGTCGCAGGATGGGCTACGGAATACAGCGGGATGAGATGGGGGCTGGCATTCTTTGCTGAATATTTCCATGCAGTTGTGGGTTGTTTTATGATTACCCTGATATTCTTAGGTGGATGGAATGGTCTCCCGATCGTCGGCAATCTATACATTCCAGGAATATTTTGGGTGATTGCCAAGGTAATAATAGTGATGATGGTTTTCATATGGATCAGAGCTGCCCTGCCGAGATACAGGATTGACCAGGTTATCGATATAGGCTGGAAGGTATTAATTCCACTTGCTTTGCTGAACCTTGTGTGGTCCACGATCATAGGATTATGGTGGGCATAGGAGGGGTAAAAGATGGTATTAAAAAATTTACAAATAACTCTTCGCACTGTATATACAAAATCTGTAACGAGACTATATCCAGAAGAGATTATGGAACTGCCTGATGCATTCAGGGGGCAGCAACATCTGGATATGGATAAATGTGTAGGGTGCGGTATATGTTCCCAGATGTGTCCCAATAATGTTATTGAGATAGTAAAATGCGGAAAATGGTATCCACAATTTGATAACGGGCATTGTATGTTCTGCGGATTGTGTGTTGATTTTTGTCCGAATGGTGCGCTGTCTATGACAAAACACTTTGAGTTGGCTTGTTGGACTAAGGAAGAAACAATCTACAGCCCTGACCAGCTTGCGGCTCCGAATAAAGCCGAACTTGAAGGCAGGACAGGGGGGTATACGAAATGATAGACCTACAGATCATACCATTTGCGATCATATCAATAATAATGATTGGCTCGTCCATCATGGTGGTAAAATCAAAGGAAGTAGTACACAGTGCTTTCCATTGTGTTATAACTATGATGGGTGCTGCCGGATTATATGTGTTGCTTAATGCGCAGTTCATAGCTGTAGTGCAGATACTGGTATATGTTGGAGCCATTGGTGTGATGATACTCTTTGCAGTAATGCTTACTACGAGAAACCAGGAGGTGGAGTGATTATGGAACAATTATCAAGTAAAGGTTGGAATATAATTAATCTGCTGACTGCACTTCTATTGATGGCAGTATTAGTACTTGCGATTGTAAGTGTTGTCGGATTAGAGCCTTTAGTGCCAAGCACTCTGCCAGAAAGTGTACCTATTGATTATACAGTCTGGGAAGACGGGTCCACGGACGCAAGTGGGATTGAACATGTGGGTGGACTGTTGTTCACCAAATATGTAATACCGTTTGAGGTCCTTGCACTGGTCCTGTTAGCGGCACTGTTAGGGAGTCTTTACATGGCCAAGAAGGAGGAGGAGTAATGTTACCGGTCAGTTATTATCTAATTGTTGCAGCCATTATCTTCAGCATTGGTGCTTATGGTGTGATGACACTAAGGTCAGGAATTATGATCATGATGTGTGTGGAACTGATGCTTAATGCAGCCAACATCAACCTGATAGCCTTTGCATCACATTTCAGCCAGGTGAACGGCCATGTTTTTGTGCTGTTCAGTATTGCTTTGGCAGCGGCTGAAGCAGCTATTGGGTTTGCAATATTAATGAGTATATTCAGGTCTAAGAACAATGTCAATATTGACAATATCAACATCCTGAGGTGGTAAGATATGGCTGTTGATAATATAGTATATTTGATACCGGCACTTCCGGTGTTAGCATTCGTACTTACCCTTGCTTTTGGCAAGAAACTCCCATCAGGCGGAGGATATATACCGATAGTGGCAATCGCCATATCCTGTATTATATCTGTAATGGCATTTTTACAGATACGTGATACAGGTATACCTATTGAGGTATCTGCTCATTGGTTTTCAGTATTGAATGTTGGTATTTTGATTGATCCTCTGGCAAGTGTAATGTTGATGATGGTCAGTTTTGTGAGTTTGCTCATTCACATCTATGCTATAGGTTATATGGCACATGACCCCGGCAAACCCAGATATTTCGCAGAGACCGCATTGTTCACTGCTGCAATGCTGGGTGTGGTGCTGGCAGATAATATTCTCCAGTTCTTTATTGCATGGGAACTGGTAGGTCTGTGTTCATATCTGCTGATCGGTTTCTGGTTCAGGAAACCTACAGCAGCTGCTGCCGGAAAGAAGGCATTCCTCACAACCCGTGTGGGTGATGTGATGTTCTTAGCTGGTATAGTAATATTATATTCCAATATGAAAGATATTTTTATGGAACGCTTTCCAGCTGGTATACCCGAAGGAACCTATTTGCTTCAATTTAGTACAATCTTCGAAAATATATCTCATATAGATCCTACTCAACTTACTATCATTACACTGCTCTTCTTTGGCGGTGCGGTAGGTAAGAGCGGGCAGTTCCCGCTACATGTATGGTTACCTGATGCAATGGAAGGTCCCACTACGGTTTCGGCTTTGATCCATGCAGCTACAATGGTAACAGCCGGTGTGTATTTGGTTGCCAGGACGTTCCCAATGTTTATTGCATCTCCTGCAGTTGAATTAGCTGGAATTACAATTCCTGCGACACTTACTGTTGTAGCTTATATAGGAGGTTTTACAGCACTGTTCGCATCTACCATGGGACTTGTAATGAACGATCTCAAACGTGTACTTGCCTTTTCCACGATCAGCCAGCTTGGATATATGATGTTGGCACTGGGAATGGGATCAGTAATAGGTGCTGCAGCAGTAGGTATTGCCATGTTCCATCTGATCAATCATGCATTCTTCAAAGCATGTTTGTTCTTGTGTGCAGGTAGTGTTATTCATTCGACTGGTACAAATGATCTGCGTGAAATGGGCGGTCTGATGGGTAAGATGAAGATCACAGGGATTACCATGTTATTTTCTTCACTGGCACTTGCCGGTATTGGCATACCATTTTTGAAAATTGCTGGTACGCCTATTGGTACCAGCGGCTTTGTCAGTAAGGATGCGATTATTGTAGAAGGCTCATATGTATTTGCCCACATGACTAATGACTGGATCCCATTTGCCTTTGGTATATTAGCGGCATTATTGACAGCAATATATACATTCAGGCTGTGGTTTATGGCATTCACAGGCAAATCCCGACAGGAAAGACATCCTCATGAATCGCCAGCAACTATGACAGGAGTTTTATCAGTTCTTGCTGCATTTGCATTGGTATTTGGAATGCTTGCTTTCCTCCCGTTCCTGGATTTCGTAGGCCATACATATGATCATGATGAAATTCACCATCTTGCTGTATTGGGTGGATATAATGTTATAGGTCATGATGAAATTCTTGATGTCGCCCATCATGCTCCCCCAATAATAATCCTATTACCGGTTATTGTTGGTGTGGGCGGACTACTGTTAGCATGGATAATTTATAACAGACGGTGGATAAGTGTAGCATCGATTGGGAATATGCGAAATCCTTTATTCAGGATTCTTGCCAAGCGATACTACCAGCATGAGATATTCATTGAGTTGATATCCATGAAGTTCACTTATGGAGTACTCGCCCTGACCAGTGAGTTCAGTGACCGTAAGATAGTTGATGGTATCATTGACGGCATCAGTTCATTTTTCATAGGAGGAGCAGAAGTCTTGAAAAAGATACAAACAGGCGTGGTGCAGAATTATGCCACTGCAACGGTTTTAGGGGTGGGGCTAATAGCCCTTATCCTTTCATTCAGGGGGGTGTTCTAAGTGATGGATTATGTACTTTCGTTAATACTGTTCATCCCACTCATAGGTGCTGCCCTAACGCTGTTATTTACCAAGAGCCGGGAATCAGCCAGAATGGTTGCATTTATCGCATCAGCAACATCATTTGTACTTACGATAATGATATATCTCCAGTTCAAATCAGGTATAGCTTTCCTGGAATTCCAGTTCATAGATAAAATTCCATGGATGGACTATATGGGGATAAGTTATTATCTCGGTGTTGACGGAGTCAGCATGCCGCTGATACTGTTAAATGCGATACTGTGTCCATTGACCATAATTTATGCATGGGGAGAGAACAAACAACCCAACCAGTTCTTTGCTTTAATACTGGTACTGCAGGCTGGAGTGTTCGGGGTATTTATGGCCCTGGATTTCTTCCTGTTCTACATATTCTGGGAACTGACACTGATACCGCTGTACTTCCTGATAAGTATCTGGGGCGGTCCTAGAAAGGACTATGCAGCAATTAAATTCTTCATTTATACTCATGTTGCCAGTCTTGTAATGGTACTGGGAATATTTGCGCTGTATTTCAGTACCGGTGTCAATACCTTCGAAATACCTGTATTGTTACAGGCATTTTCTGGCATAGCATCTCCTGAGATGAGAGTTGGTATTTTCCTTGCCCTGTTCTTCGGGTTCTTGGTCAAGATGCCTACTGTTCCATTCCATACCTGGCTTCCGGATGCCCACGTGGAAGCACCTACAGCAGGCAGTGTCCTGCTGGCCGGTGTGCTGCTTAAGATGGGCGGCTACGGGCTGTTCAGGGTATTATTACCAATGATGGAGGGCCTGGGACCATATCGTGAAAATATAGTCACGTTAATGGCAACATTGGCTGTAATAAGTATATTGTATGCAACGTTTGCAGCACTGGCCCAGAAAGATCTGAAGAAGATGGTCGCTTACAGCAGTGTAGCCCATATGGGTTATGTAATGCTTGGAGCTGCCGCATTCAACTACATGTCGGTTTCCGGAGCCATGTTCCAGCAGTTCAGTCATGGACTGATCACTGCCGTGCTTTTCATGAGCGTAGGTGTGATACAGCACAGTGTCCATACCAGGATCATACCAGACCTGGGCGGATTGGCTGACCGGATGCCAAAACTGGCCTTCTTGATGATGGCCGGATTCATGGCATCCCTTGGACTTCCGGCTATGAGCGGTTTTGTTGCCGAGTTTATGATACTGACAGGAAGTTACCTGACTCTGCCAACATACGCACTGATAGCAATGCTTGGTATTGTAGCTACGGCTGGGTATCACTTATGGGCATTGCAACGTGCCATGTTTGGCAGTTACAATGAGAAACTTGGTGAACCTCATGACCTGGCTAACTTCGAAATGGTGCCAATGGCGATATTGGTGTTGTTGATAATACTGTTTGGAGTATATCCGGGATCAGTGATGGAAATGTTTGAATCTGCCAGTAAAATCATTCCAGGAGTGATGATATGAATTATATAGAATTAGCTTCCCAATTCGCTCCAGAACTGATATTGACCATCGGGGCTCTTGCCATTATGATGATCGGTCTATTTCTGGCAACTTCACAGAAAAAGGTACTGGGATATCTTGCCACAATATTCCTTGCAGTGGCCAGTTTGGTCATTGTGTGCAGGGGAGTATATGATTTACAGATGGAAGGCATATTGGCAGATTCCCTGACCATCGACCCCATGAGCCAGTTCTTTAAGCTGACATTCTTACTGGTATCCCTTATTGTGGTTATAGCATCGATAAGAGAGTATGATGGCCATTCGAATCAAGACGAGTATTATACTCTAATACTACTCGGGACCATCGGAATGATGGTAGTGGCCTCAGCAATAGATATTGTGACCATGTTCATCGGGTTTGAACTGGCCAGTTTGTCCACTTATGCACTGGCAGGATTTAACAAGAAGGATCCAAATAGCATGGAAGCGGCAGTCAAGTACTTCATCGTAGGTGCCCTGTCATCAACATTGCTGTTGTTCGGTCTTTCATACATATATGGCATGAGCGGTGGCCTTACAAACATCAGTGAACTGGCAGTTTTCTTTAACAATAATCCCGCAGTCATCCAAAGTCCATTAGGTGTAGTAGCTTTGATGCTGATTGTGGCCGGATTTGGATTCAAGATGGCACTGGTACCGTTCCATATGTGGGCACCGGATACATATCAGGGTGCGCCCACTGTGATTTCGGCACTGCTGGCAGCAGGGTCTAAGAAGATGGCGTTCGTCGCAGCCTTTAGGATATTTTTAGTAGCAATGATAGCCATCAAGATCGATACAATGTTAGTATTTGCATTCCTGGCAATTCTGACAATGACCCTTGGTAATGTAGTAGCTTTAAGCCAGAAGAGCATTAAGCGTATGCTTGCTTATTCTTCAGTGGCACAGGCTGGATATATTTCCATGGTGTTTGTAGTCATGTCACCTGAGGCATTGACTGGAGGCATACTGTATGTTATGTCCCATGCTTTCATGAAGACGGGTGCTTTCATTGCAGTGGCAGCACTGGGATATATGTTGTTGAAGGAGAATAGTAATGCTAAGGACGTTGATCATCTGGATAACTTTGCCGGACTAGGTAAAAGGTCTCCATTTTTGGCATTCAGCATTATGATATTCCTGTTTGCCTTGGCTGGTATTCCACCAACAGCAGGTTTTGTCAGTAAGTTCATACTGTTCTATTCAGTGCTGAAAGGAGGATTTTTGCTCCTGGTGATATTTGCTATATTGAATAGTGCATTGTCCCTGTATTATTACGCCAGGGTTGTGAAATATATGTATGTACTTCCGCCTTCGTCTGATGAAAAATTGACAATGCCGGGAGCATATGCACTAGCTATACTGCTGGCAATAATAGGTGTGCTGGCAATAGGAATTGTACCAGAACCATTCGTCAACTGGGCAGCAAGTGCGGCTAATGTACTGGGACTATAATTAGGAGGTGAAAAATATGGCAGATTGTGATCTATGCGGTGTAGGAAGACCTACTCTATGTCCTGTGAAACCAGATGTACCGAGATTTAGAAATGCTTACCCTACAGGGATGTGGATGGGCATTTGCGAGGAATGTACCAACGCCTGCCATGATGCCAATACTATCCGTTCAAAGACAAAAGGTTCCAAATGCAACCTTTGTGGAAGAAAGGGTGAACAACTGTATGCCGTGGAAATGAGAGTTCCTGATTTCAGCGAGCCTTATTATAAGGAAAAAGTGGCGGAGATCTGTGAATCATGCTTGGAAGCCGCCGAGAATACATACAACAAACGGCAGGCAGAACTGGCATCCCATACAGGCCATCATTAATTGAAAAGGGGTACTTTTACCCCTGTTCATTCTTTTTTACCTGTCTTTTTTTATTTTTATTTATCGTTTTTTTTAATTCACCAATCAGGTAAGTGATAGTAGAACCTGTTATTTTAACATCGTACCAGTTACCTAACGGTAAATCTTCTTTCACTACGATGTTATTGTAATAGATATCCCGTCCTATAGTGGAATTATCCTTTCCCACCTCTGTTGTTACAACATGTGTAGTATCCCCTATCCTCTTTCTGAGCAGCTCCCTGTTTACAGTATGATGTGCTTCTGTCAGTCTACGTGAGCGTTTTTTTTTCTTCCAGGATGGCAGGTCATGCATCTGGGATGAGGGTGTGTTCGGTCGTGGTGAATACCTGGTAATATTGACCTTCTGGGGACGAATTTCCTTAAACAGTTCAAGTGTATCATTGAAGTCCTGCTCGGTCTCTGTAGGATATCCCACAATAAAATCTGTTGAGATTACGATGCCAGGAAAATGATTCCTGAACGTATCTATGATATACTTGAACTCTTCTGCAGTATGCTTGCGGTTCATGTGTTGCAGGACCCTATCTGACCCGGACTGGATAGGAATGTGAAGGAACTTGAAAATATGCGGGTTTTTAAAGGATTCAATTATATCGTCGATAATACCAATAACCGTGGACGGGTTCATCATGCCAACCCTTATCATATAATCCCCTTCAATAGCGGTTACGGCACGTAGCAGCTCAGGCAGTCTTACACCCGTATCCATACCATAAGCCGATGTGTCCTGTGAAGTAAGCTGGATCTCCCTTGCACCCTGCTGTACAAGTAACCTTATCTCATCAACAATATCAGGAACAGGGCGGCTTACCAGTTTGCCCCTGGCCTGCTTTACGATACAGTAGGAGCACTGTCCTACACATCCCTGTGAAATGCTAACAATACCTGTTACACCCTCCAGTATTGGAACATCATAGGGGGCAGGGGCAGTAATGCCATTACTACCTACAATACTACTTACAATATTACTGCCAACAATATCAGTGATATCATCCAGTGAAGCAGGTGTTACTGACGGGTAGTCGATACCATACAGGATATCGGGCTGGGCTGCCGGTAGGCACCCTGCTACCACAATGTCCTTACCCGAACCAGATACAGAATTGATATACTTCAGGACCTTTTGCTGGGTGATCTCTGTAACAGTGCATGTGTTAACTATTACCAGGTCGGCCAAATCCGGATTGTCGATAAAAACATGACCCTGTGAGGCAAGCAATTGCATGATCCTGTGACTATCGGCTCTGTTTGCCGTACAGCCAAAGGTCTTTATATGGATTTTCATCCCTGGAAATGATTTAAGTTACGATCAGGTCAAGCTTATTCATTTCAATGGCATTGCGGATCTCCATTGCCAGCCGCCTTCCCGTGCTCATGGGGATGCGCCATGTGGTATTGCCATAAGGGTGCCCCACTGACATGTGGACATTTGTCCCGCCGCCCACCCTGGGAGCCACGTCATAGATGTAGAAGTTAAGGTCCTTATCCACGCAGGTCTGTAGACAGAAGGGGCCGATTATGCCTGGATCGTAGTATTTCTGGGTGGCTGATACGTACTTCTCTGCGAGTTCAAAAGCTTCTTCAAGTAGCGATTCCCTTAGTGTGGCCGAGTTGTGGCCGCAGACCGTGTACTCGGGTGTTATCTGAGCGGGATCAAGCGTCATCTGCTGGGGGGCTGGAAGCCTGACATGTCCGTCAAGGCTTGTCTCGAACCGCCAGTCGATACCCAGTAGCTCGACCGGGCTTAGGTCTTCTTCGATGGGTGAATAAAAGAAATCAAGATTAAATACCGGGCCGATGATATAGCGTTCGATGCGGGCGTTGTCAAGGGCAGATTGGGTAATGACGTTCTGGGCCAGCAGTGATTCTGATTTTTTGAGATATTCTTCATAGGATGCGGCACTAAAGAAACCCCGTTCCAGTTTCTTGACAGCATGGGGTAGTTTTACCATGACCAGTTCGTCTATTTCCTGTGGGTCTTCCAGCTTTTCAGGATAGGGCAATCCTGCCTTATCCAGCAGCCAGTAATAGTCCTGTTCTTCGCCCCGCTCTTCGCTTCGCAGTAAGTTCCGGCTGCCCACTAGCGGTACCCTGAAATCATCTTCGATGGTGTCTATACCGCAATAGGATGTAAAGGAGCGGTTGGGTATGAAAAGTATGTTATTGTCGATGAGTGACTGCTGCTCTGCAGGTTGGAGAAGTTCATCAAAACTGTTGTATACAACCCAGTCGTCCACGACGCCGCGTATGACGCAGCCGTCTTTGTCACATTTGGTCTTGAAGTAATTTGTATAGGTCTGTTCACGGCCGCTGCGGCATATGGCATAGGTCTGGAAACCTTCTTCCACTGCTCCATCAAATACATCCAGGGCTGAATGGGATGCTACGGCACCTATTTTGTAATCGGTTGGGTCGTATTCCTGGAGTACTTCGATAATCTCGTTTCTGTCGATCATGTAAGTTTAACCTCAAAAGAATGAATGCTCAGATTTTACTTAAATAGGTACAGGAGATTATAAATAGATGCTGATTTGACAAGATACCGTTTTGAAAGCATAAGAATTAATATGCAATAGGGCAAAATAAGATGAGTCCAGGAATATGATTTTGCGGCCGTGGTCTAGCGGTATGACAGTGGCTTCCCAAGCCACTAATCCGGGTTCGATTCCCGGCGGCCGCATTTGTTAATTCTCACTACTCCGTAGTACAATTCTTGGGCATCAGGAAGATGCTCTGGGGTTTGGCATCTCTTTCGGTGCTATTGCTTTCTGTGTTGATATACAGGCGTTGGTATCTAAGAAGGATGAACATGCTGTAACGGCTTTCTTATTGTTCATTAAGCCATTTGGTCAATACTAGGCTTTTCAGCAACAGCTACATACTCTGCAAATGATTTGGATTTAGGAATAGCTAAATTGTCTTCCAATAATCCCTGTATATGCATTTCAATGGCATCATACATATTCTTCTCAGCTTCTTCGCGGGTAGCGCCTGTGGATACACATCCCGGTAGATCTGGTGAATATGCCGAATAATTATTATTTATCTTTTCGATTACTACAAGGAAACGATACATTATCATTTCACCCTCTTCGGATGACCTGCAATTGTTACTCTGCCTGCTTTGGTTGGATGTTTATATTGTTGAGGACTGCCTTTTGTAGCAACAAGATACCAACCATCGGCTTTTAGCAATTTTATGATTTCACGGGCACAGTTCCAAAATCCAGTGATTTCAACAATTATATTAGACGCTGATTTACGCTGATTTACGCAGATGCAACCTTAAATCTGCGTTAATCTGTGTTAATCTGCGTCTTAAAAATAACTGGAAAATGGAACAGTGTCGATTTCACGTATTTTCATATTAATCTATCTGTGGATATTTAATTATAGCCCTATACGAGCATAAAAACGGAGCATGGATGCAGTCACAACCCCGTACGAAATCTAACAAAGCCTGTATGGTGCATTACTCAGATGAATTTCTATAAAAATATTTCTTTTTGCTCCCACCTAGTGTTAAGTCAACCCTATAATGTTGTAAAGTATATATCATATGTCCCCCC
>CBDUUM010000007.1:0-21550 GCA_965370445.1 uncultured Methanosarcinales archaeon | reverse complement strand
GATAAAATTTTAGATAAGGTTATTTCGGGTCAACATGACACGAACATAAAATTTCAAGATTTGAGAAAGCTACTCTTGAATTGTGGTTTTTCAGAGAGGATTCGAGGTGACCATTATATATTTACTAAAGAACATATTTTTGAAATAATAAACTTACAGCCACTGAAAGATGGAAAAGCAAAACGATATCAAGTCAAGCAGGTGAGGGATTTATTGTTCAAATATAAATTCCATATGGAGATGAATTAAATATGCAGGAAGATATAAAATACGAACTTATCATCTACTGGAATGAAGATGATGAGGCTTATATCGTGGAAGTACCAGAACTTCCGGGTTGTATGGCAGACGGCGGGACATATAACGAAGCAATCCAGAATGCTCTTATTGTCATTGAGGAGTGGATAGATACAGCCAAAGGACTTGGACGAGATGTCCCGGTACCAAAAGGCAGATTGATTTACGCATAATATTTAAACATCCCGCTATGCAACTGTGACTTCCCGGGCGACCGCTTGGAAAACAACAGTGTGAATGAATATAATATGTACTCAGTATTATTATTATCTTTTTTACTGATCTCTATGCTAAAAGCATAGATAACTTTAAAATATTTAAAAACAAAATACCCAATCGATGATCGGAAAAAGAGATATACTTTACAAAAAGCTGCTTAAAAAGAAAGTTGTAACATCCCGGGAAATCGAAAAAGCAGCTCTTGAAATCACTGAACTGACACTCAGTCCTGCGCTTGTTCCCAAATACATTTATGGTGAATATACAGCCAAACTGCTTGCGGAAGGAAAACTTCAAAGGATCAGAAAGGGATTATATGCAGTCCTATCTCCATGCGATGAACCAGAAATATACATTTCAGATAAGTTCATCATTGCAGGTAAGATCAGGGATCGCTATTATCTTGGGTTTCATTCTGCTCTTGAATATTATGGTTGTGCATACAGTCATTATAACGAAGTGTACATTACAGTCCTTCCTGAAGATCGTTTTTCTCCTTTTAAGTACCAGAACCTTAATTTTAAGCCGGTCTTTACTAAAGATATCTTCTTTGATGTCGAAACAAAAAAGTACCGCAATACTGAAATAAAGGTGAGCAGTAAAGAACGCACTCTTGTTGATTGTGTGGACAGACCGGATTATGCCGGTGGATGGGAGGAATGCCTCAAAAGTCTCAGTATCTTAAGTGGACTTGATTTTGGGAAAATAATTGACATTCTTGACATGTACAGCAAAAAAAGTCTTTATGCCAAAGTTGGTTTTGTACTTGAATTGTTACGTGAGCATTCTGTGTTCTATGAACATCTGAGCGATGAAACATTAAACAAAATTAGAGCACGTAAACCGAAAACTCCAAAGTACCTTGAAAGATCGGTCAGCGGCACTTTAAATAAAAATTGGAATCTTTACGTTCCGGCAGTGTTTGTTGAGTATCTTTAGATAAAGGAAGTTAAACGATGTACAAAAGGATATATAATTAAAAATGGTCAGTTGAAAGCAGTGATAACACTAAAAAACAGCAGCTAATGGTGGTATTTCTAATAAGGGCTTGTCAAAAATCGACAGTTAACAGTGGGAAAGGTATGTCGAATATGATTAAACTAACTATTCTGACTATTGTCAGGCATAATAGTCATGTTTAAGTCTATTTTCTCTATTGTAACTTATGAATTGGTAATTGCATTTTCAGTTAACAAGGACATGAGACAACCACCATGACCCCGGAAGAATCCTATGACATAATAATAATCGGTGCCGGACCCGCAGGCTCCACTGCTGCCATGTATGCGGCCCGAGCCGGTGCCAGTGTACTGCTGATCGACAAAAAGAAAGACATCGGCTCTCCCATCCAGTGCGGCGGGTTCCTACCTGACTATGAGGAACTGGGGGAGCTTTTGCCTGGTGCCGAACTTCCATCCACCCTTGAGAATATCCCATCAAGCTGTGTCCATACCACCACGAGCATCCACAGGTTCCTGGCCCCGAACCTGGAACCAAAGGAGTTCGGGGTTAATGCGTATGTGCTGGACCGCTCAAGGTTTGATAAGCATCTTGCCAGGGAAGCGGCAAAAGCAGGGGCAGAACTGATGGTGGGTACCCGTGCCGATTCTATTGAAGCGGATAATGTATTCATCAGGGGAGTAATGGGTGAGTTTAACATCCAGGCTAAGGTCATAATCGGTGCGGACGGCCCCACTTCAATGGTTGCGAAGACTGCCGGTTTGATCGACCGCAGCGATGACATGGGCCGGGCAGTGTCACTGGAGTACGAACTTACCGGAGTGGATATCGACAGGGATGCGGTGGAAATGTACTTCGGGCGTGACTATGCACCCGGCGGGTATGGCTGGATCATCAGCGAGGGCGACGATGCTGCCAATATAGGTGTGGGTGTCAGGCAGCCGTTATGCGAGCCCGGTGTTTCAACGCAGGACTACCTGCACCGGTTCATGTACGAGCACCCGAGAGCTGCACCCATGCTGGAAGGCAGCAGGATAACGGCTGTGATAAGCGGCATCGTACCTGTTGGAGGTGCACCACCTAAAACGGTTGAAGGTAACATCATCATCTGCGGGGATGCAGCCGGACACCTGATAGCCACCAACGGCGGCGGCATACCTACTGCCATGGTTGGCGGGAAGATCGCAGGTGAGACAGCAGCTGATGTAGTGGCTGGAAAATGCAAGCTGGCTGAGTACGAGAACAGGTGGCGCGAGCAGATGGGGCTGGAGATAAAAACTTCAGTGTATGTGAAGAAACTGATGGACGGGCTTATGAGGTCAGACCCAATGATGAGCACGGCCATGAAGATGCTGACCCCTGACTATATGAAGGCCCTGCAGCGGGGAAGACTGCCTGACCCTGTAAAAAAGATGCTCAAGAGCCTTAATGCAGGTATAAGGTAACCTTATCTTGATAGCTTGCATTATTAGATATAAGAGTGTACTAACCAGAGAGTGAATGTAAAATGAACAAAGAAGACCCGGGAACGATCTGTTATCCTGCACATGGAAACCTGTACCTGAACATCACGAACAGGTGTACGTGCGACTGCATTTTCTGCATCAAGAACTATTCAGACGGGGTCTATGGTTATAACTTAATACTCTCAAGGGAGCCCGAAGTGGCTGAGGTCATCGAGGAACTGGGCAGACATGACCTTTCCGGGTATGATGAAGTGGTGTTCACAGGACTGGGAGAGCCCCTGTCCAGGCTGGATGATGTGCTGGAGATCACACGATGGTTGAAGGCCAGGGATGTCAGTGTGAGAATTGACACTATCGGGCATGCCAAACTCCAGTACCCCAACCGTGATGTTGCCAGTGAACTGAAAAAAGCAGGCGTTGATGTGGTTTCTGTCAGTCTTAATACTGATGACAAAACGACCTATGACCAACTGGTAAGACCCCGCAGATACAAGAATGCTTATGAGTCGATGAAGGATTTCTCCAGGGATCTGGTGAAAGAAGGTATAAAAGTAAGGTTCACGGTTCTTGACCTGCCGCCCGTAGATATTGAGAAGTGCCGACAGATAGCAGAGGGGATTGGTGCATCGTTCAAGGTAAGGGGATATGGCGGACCAGCTATTGGTCAGTGATCTATTGGCCATATTGTACAATCAACGTGTTGTTTTTTCACAATAGTGACGTTTTTTCCCTGTAATGGGAAAGTTTTATATTTCTAATTGGTCAAGCCTCGTATATGCAGGATATTCATGAACTGACAATTATATGTGGAATCGATAAGTCAGGGGCAAAAGAAGATGTTGAAAAGATACGCATTTGCCCGGGCGAGATAATCGGTATTGTCGGTCCCACCGGCTCAGGTAAGAGCAGTCTGATCTGTGATATCGAGCAGCTTTCACAGGGAGATACCCCGACCCGGCGTAAAATCCTGATAAACGGGAAGGCACCGGGCAGGGATATCCGCACTGACCCCAGGAAAAAACGTATCGCCCAGCTTTCACAGAACATGCATTTCCTTGCCGATATGACTGTGGAAGAGTTCCTCAGGATGCATGCCAAGAGCAGGAACCGTAACTCTGACACGGTTGAGCGGGTTATTGACATCGCCAATACACTGACCGGGGAGTCTATCCAGCCAGGGCACCAACTTACCATATTGAGCGGCGGGCAGTCCAGGGCACTTATGGCTGCTGACATTGCGGTAATAAGTGACTCGCCCATAGTGCTCATTGATGAAATAGAAAATGCGGGTATAAAGAAACAGGAAGCTTTGAAACTGCTGGCTGCCGAAGGGAAGATCGTCCTGGTGGTGACCCATGACCCTGTTCTGGCACTTATGACCAAACGCCGCATCGTGATGCGAAACGGCGGGGTGCGGCAGCTCATCACTACCAGTGAGGGTGAGATGAATGTCTGCACTGAACTTGTCAGGCTTGACAATTACATGATGTCGCTGCGTAATACCATTCGGCAGGGTGGGCTGGTCGAACAAGCTGTGGTAGTATGAAACTGGTCGTGGTGGCGGGCACACCAGGTTCGGGTAAGACATCGGTACTGATGCATACCATAAGATCGCTTAAACAGGGTGGCACGTCGCCTGCGGTGGTAAAGATCGACTGCCTGTGGACGGATGATGGTAAGAGGTTTGAAAGGCTGGATATCCCTGTGCGCATTGGATTGTCCAGGGACATGTGCCCTGACCATTTTGCCATATACAATACTGATGAGATGCTGAAATGGGCCAGGGAGCAGGATGCCCAGGTTCTTATTAATGAAACTGCCGGCCTTTGCCTGCGATGTGCACCCTATCCGGACGGATGTCTTGCAGTGTGCGTGATCGATGTAACCACAGGTCCCAATACTCCATTAAAGGTTGGGCCTTTGCTGACTACGGCAGATGTGGTGGTGGCAACCAAAGGCGATATTGTATCCCAGGCCGAGCGGGAAGTGTTCAGGGAGCGTGTCAATGAAGCGAACCCTGGTTGCCGGATAATAGAGGCTAACGGACTAAGCGGGCAGGGCGCATCAGAACTGGCAGAGGTGATAAGTGAGACGCCTGATGTGGGGCCAGAACTTACCCTGCGGCATAATGCGCCCCTTGCCATATGCACGTTGTGCACTGGTGAAATGCGGGTGGCAAAGGAACACCACATGGGTGTGCTGCGGCATATTGACGGTTTTACCGAGTACAGGGGGGAATGATGCAGGATGACGCAGGATATCACAGGTCTGCTGCCGGGATACAACTGTGGGGAATGCGGCTTTCGGCAGTGCAGGGATTTTGCTGCTGCACTGCTTGATGGAGAGGCAAAACTTGCCAGCTGCCCCCACCTGGCTTCTGAGAAGTTTGCTGCAAATATTCCCGTAATACAACAACTTATTGGCGGTCCCGGAACTGAATTTAAAGATTCCAAGCCTATCATGGGTGTTATTGACGGACTTGAGGCTGATTTTGTTTTTTCACCCCTGCCTGGTGAGCCCTCATGCCGGGAGGACCTGCATCCCTTTGACCCAGGGGTGGGGCCGGAGGTGGGCGAGTATGTACGGTACAGGCCGCTGGGGTGTCCTGTTACGCATTTTGCCAGGGTGCTGGATGTGAAGCGGGGTATCCTGACCGTTCATGTGGTTGGGCCTATCCACAGGCTTGGCAGGGATGACGTGGCTTTTGAGGATATTGGCCTCTGCCTGGTGGTGGGATTTGATGGTATTGTCAGTAAGGGCAGGGTGCCTGATGTGGGCCGGACTGTAAAGTTTTTGCCTGAACATTGTATGATGCAGAAAGTGCATTCGGGTGTGGTGGTGCATTCCGAGGGCAGCAGGGTGAGGATCGAGGGGATTGACCTGAAGGTGTGGTAGGCAGACCCAGCCTTTTTTTGTCCGGATGTTTTTTTTACTTTGCGTCCTTTTGGTTCTTAGCGGTGGGTTTATCTCTTAGATACAGGAGTGGGGATTTGTGTGGTTGATTTTTATCCGTTCTGTCTAATCAGACAACATTATTTCCATTAACAGGAAAGAAATAATCTATTGTAGGAAAATCATAAATAGATGTTTTTCCAGACCGTCCAATTAATGCACTCTATCGTACAACCGTCATTACAGCACAACGATAACATTTCATCAAATTTTACTATCGTATGTTCCGGATGCGGCGCCGAATTACCTGATGAAGCCCTTACCTGCCCCTCAGACAACGGCCTGCCCCGCGCAAAGTACTCATCACACCAGTTGCAGCTTCATGACCATCCCGGCATGGGGCGGTTCAGGGAATGGCTGCCAGTGAACGGCCCGATGGATACAAAAGCCGGGCCCACAACATACAAAAGCACAGGCCTGGCCAGGGAACTGGGACTGACCAACCTGTATATCGGTTTTAACGGGTACTGGCCCGAGAAGGGAGCAAACATACTGACCTGCAGTTTCAAGGAACTGGAAGCCTATCCCACAATCCAGCGGATGCAGGAACTCGGCCACCGCAAGCTTGTGCTGGCATCGGCAGGCAACACTGCCAGGGCCTTTGCCCATGCGGCAGTGGGTTCGGATATCGAGATATATATAGTAGTGCCAGGCAGCGGTATAGACCGTATGTGGATTCCTGAGGAGGCCACTGACAATATCCATTTTATCAGCATAGCAAAGACCTTCGATTACACAGATGCCATCAGGCTGGCGGACAGGATAGCAGGCCTGTCAGGTATGACCCCTGAAGGCGGTGCCCGGAATGTGGCGCGGCGGGACGGCATGGGTACAGTGATGTTGGACGGTGCCGTTACCATGGGCAGGATACCTGACCATTATTTCCAGGCCATCGGCAGCGGAACCGGGGGAATTGCCGCATGGGAATCATCTGTGAGGCTGCAGGCCGACGGCCGGTTCGGGAAACGCCTGTCAATACTCCACCTGGCCCAGAACCTGCCATTTGCACCCATTTTTGATGCATGGCAGCACGAGCGCAGGGAGATCGATGAAGAGGTTGACGTGCATAATGCAAAGCAGCAGATCAACCAGATGTATACAGACATCCTGTCCAACAGGAAACCACCATATTCGGTTCCGGGCGGTGTATATGATGCCCTTTCGTCCTCCAACGGGTATGTGTACGGCATTGACAATTCCAAGGCCCGGTCATGCAAGAACCTATTCGAGGAGGCGGAGGATATTGATATCATGGCACCCGCAGCCGTTGGAGTTGCCGCCCTTGTAGAAGCGGTGGAACTTGGCAGGGTGAAAACGGATGATCATATCCTGTTGAATATCACAGGCGGCGGGGTTGAAAGGTTGAAAGAGGACTTTGACCTGTGCAAAATACAACCTGAATTGCATATAGATTCCCTGGATGTGGAAATCGAGGAAATACTGCCTTGATTATGTAAATAACCAGGGAAAGAGCTGGAAACAATGATTGGTCTCACTCCCGAAGAAAAAACTGTAACGATATTGAAAGACCAGGGTGTAGACCTGGTTGCTACTCTACCATGTGACAGGATGAAAAAACTACTCCCGCTTATTGACAACGAGTTCAATACACTGAAACTTACACGTGAGGAAAACGGCGTTGGTATCTGTGCGGGTTATTACCTTGGCAACAAGCGCCCTGTAATGGTCATCCAGAGCACCGGACTGGGTAATATGCTAAATGCCCTGTTGTCCCTGAATGTGACCTACCAGATCCCCCTGCCGATTATCGCAAGCTGGCGGGGTATCTATAAAGAGAAGATCCCTGCACAGTTCCCGCTGGGACGGGCACTGCCTGATATTCTAAAGGCTTCTGATATTGATTATACTGTCATAAGATCATCAGCCGAGATCGGGTTGCTCGCAGATGTCATCAGGGATGCTTTTTCCAATAACCGCCCACATGTGGCCCTGGTCCTCCCTTCGGTCTGGGAGAATTCCAAATGTGCGCCGCCACCTGAACCAAAGGAGATGGTATCCAGGACGTACAGCCTGGAACTTACCACCAAAACCCAGCCGCCTACAATATCGAGGTACCAGGCCATCGAATCACTGGTATCAGTACTGGATGATGAGATCGTAGTCTCAAATATTGGCATACCAAGCAAGGAACTGTACCATGCAGGTGACAGGGGCCTGAATTTCTACATGCTGGGTTCCATGGGGCTGGCATCTGCTATCGGGCTTGGACTGGCAATGGCACAGCACAGGCAGGTGGTGGTGATCGACGGGGATGGCAGCCTGTTGATGAATCCAAATGTACTGACCCAGATCGCTGCGCAGCAGCCGTCCAACCTGACCGTGGTGGCAGTGAACAATGGAGCATACGGTTCCACTGGTAACCAGGAGACTCTGGCCTGCGAGTGCATCGACCTGGAACTGATAGCAAGGGGTCACGGTCTGCAGTACACTGCTAAGGCACATACCGGGGAAGAACTTGTGGCTACATATAACGATTTTAAGGACGAAACCGGGCCCGGATTTATAGATATGGTGGTCAAGCCGGTGAATGAGCCTGTGGGAGAAATTCCGTTAAGCCCGGTTGAGATCAAGGAAAGGTTCATGGAAGCTGTGCAGAGTCAGGGAGCATAAATTATAGGGGGCATAACCTACAAGCTGCACAACACCAGCCATGCCGGGACAAGTAGGATTTCCATACCATTTACATTCCACACATCGGCCTTATCTCTGGTGATGACAATCCCGGAATGTATTTTTTGTTTTTCCATGAACGATATCAGGCCGGGAAAGTCGTCCCTGCGGATCGTGTTGGCAAATTTTACTTCAATAGGAACTGGAGATCTTCCCGGACCTATCACAAAATCCACTTCATATTTTTCTTTCCAGTAAGATATCCTTGGATTCAATAATCCAGTAGATGCTTTCAGGTAATTGACCAGGTGGGCGGCCACGACAGTTTCTACATTCTTTGATATATCCTGGTCCGTTAATATGGTCGTATGGTTCAAAGCCGCAGTGAACCCCGGGTCAATAGTATAGAATTTTTTATTCCTGCGTGCACGTTTTGATATGTTCATTGTATAATAATTACATATTATTATAAGCCCTGCAGCTTCCAGGTAATGCAGGTACTGGCGCACGGTCTCAATCCTGATATTGAATATCTTGCCTAACGAGGCATAGCTTAAAGGAAGTGTGGTCTTTTCTGCGATTAAAAAAAGCAGGTCTTCGAGTATGGATGGGTCCCTTACTTCGTATCTGGAAAGTATGTCTTTATACAGGATAAGACTGACATAATTCAACCTTAAATAGTTCTGCCACTGCATGATATCGTATTCGTAAGCGAACTGTGCAGGGAATCCTCCGAAAAGTAAGTATTTTTTTAGGAAAGGTTCAATGGTCCGCTTTAATCCCAGGAGTCTGGCCTCATCCCATGATTGAATTATGTTTTTCATTTCCTTTATGTCATATTGAATGGAAAGTCCGTCTATTTCGTTGGCCTGAACTCCATTTTTTAAAATGAATTCCCTGAAAGAAAAGGGTGATACAGACTTGAATTCAAACCTGCCCACTCCTGATTCGGCAGAGTCTTTCAATAGCAGGGTTGAGGACGAACCGGTAGCCAGATATTTATCACCTGTCTGGGTGTCGATGAGTGTTTTCAAATTAACAGCCCAGTCAGGGTCATAATGGACTTCATCAAAAAAATAATAACATTTGCCTTCCGCCGCCGTAAGTTCCCGGTGTACTTTGATTATTTCTGTCAGGCTTGCGTGTTTCATCCGGTCCAGAGGCGCATATACGATACATCTCGGGTCTTTTACCCGTGTCAAAAGGTCCTTAATGATCTGATGGAAAATTGTGGTCTTTCCTGATTGCCGCGGTCCTATCAAAATAAGGGCAAATGGTCTTTTTAGGTGGGATATTATTTCATTGACTATTTGTTTTTCAAATGGCTGGGGAGCAAATGAACTACCATGCTGCCACCATGGATTGGATGATTCCAGTACTGGTTTTATATTAGATTCGACCATTACTCTAATCTAATGTAGTTATTTATCATAAATATGTCGGATATGATGGAGTTATTTATTATAAATATGTCAGATATGGTGTAGTTATTTATTATGAATATATCGGATATACTAGAGTTGTTTGTTGTAAATATGTTACCAATTCCCGTTTTGTTTCCCACTGCGCATGATCGCCTTTCTTTGCTCCTAAAATATAATGCATTTGATGTTTTTTCAATTCATAAATGCGCGGGGCATTTGAGCTTAATCCGTCCCCTGTTACAATGAGGCCTAAACGCGGATACGCTTTCCTTGATTTCTCCAAAAAACGCTTGCTTGCATTGCGTTCGCTGTCATTCTTCTTATCTCCGCCCTGTTTAATGAGAAGATTAAAGTCTTAACCAGACAGTATAGTGAATCCTACACCTCGGTGCCGGGGTGGCAGAGCGGACTAATCCAACGGAGCCGTGTGACTCTTTGGAGTCTATATGCGGCAGGCTCGAGACCTGTTGTATCGTAAGGTACACTTGGGTTCGAATCCCAACCCCGGCGCTTCTCCTGCTTGTCTCTCCTCTGGTGCTTCTCAAAGCAATGGAGTTGTAGATTTGATGATTTTGTCCCAAGGCCCGTCAAGACATCACATTTATATAATGATAAACCCACTAAGGTACCCATCACATTACGGTATCCATTATGAGAATGGACCAAAATAGATCAAATATTAAAATGATATTATAATCGGAGGAACAAGTTTGGCAAAAGCAAAGAGAGGTCAAAGAAAAGTAGATGGTTGGAAATCCAAGCAATGGTACAATGTAGTCACACCCGAGATGATGGGACAGCAGGAAATCGGTGAAACTTTTTCAAAAGAACCTGAACAATTACTGGGCAGGGTTGTTGAAGTCACACTGGGAGATCTCACCAATGACATGTCAAAGTATAATGTAAAACTGGTGCTTAAGATCGACCAAGTAGGAGGAGACTCGGCCTATACCAAGTTCGTTGGGCATGAGCTCACCAGGGATTACCTTAGGTCACTGATAAAGAGACAGACTTCAATGGTTACCGCACATCTGGATGTTATGACCAAAGACGGATATAAGTTCCGTATCAAACCTACCTGTTTCACAGTCAAGCGGGCCAGGTCCAGCCAGATCAAAGCTATCAGGCAGTATATGACCTCAATAGTCCAGCGAAGGGCCCGTGAATCAGATTTCAACACTTTTGTACAGGATGCTGTCCTTGGCAAACTCTCTGCCCAGATATACAGGGATGTAAAAACCCTTTATCCGCTAAGGCGTGTTGAGATATTAAAGTCCCATGTACTTACCGAGCCGTCTGTAAAGGAAGCAGCGGCATAAGTACTGGCTTTTTTTTTAACGTATAAATATAACTTTTTGTACTCCAAGTAAATGCGAGCGTAAGCGAGCATTTTCTTGTTGTATACAACTATAAGATTATGTACTCAAGGTAAATCCGACCGGAGGGAAGATTTTTTTGGTACAATTGATCTTCGAATTATTCCATTAACTCTATTATTTTGCAATCATTGTTTTCCTTCAATCCTATTCACTGATTGCAGTGATCATTCACGCAGCAACAATTTTTTCTGGTTTTCATTAAATTCCATGTAATCGCGTTTTTTCAATAATTCGATGATATGCTCAATATCATTCAAACCAAGTACGCCGATCTCCCTGCAAACAAGTAAGAACGAAACAATATCTAACACCATCACACCTGAATCTTCTGCGAATTCCCCTGCTTTTTTGTCATTGGAAAGAAAAATGGATTTTGTCTCCAGTGCATAAGAAATCGAATCTGTCTCGCCTTTACCAAGCATTGCAGATTTTATATGTGATGGTACATCATCCACAACTACACGTTCTATTTTCTCTGTTTTCCGGATGAAGTCGTAGAAAAACGGTGCCTTTGCAAGCTCATCTATAACCGCTTGCGTAACATATATCCTATCAACATCGAATACTTCATAAATCAAACCAATACGCTCGATTTTATGAAGTGCGCTAAGGAAATCAGTATCAGCAACTAAACGCATTCAATTGCCCCGGATTACGCCTAAGACCGCGTGTGCGCGGTCTCTCGTCTTTGGTATTGAAGTTCCTATCTTAAGTTTTATCCCATGCTCCGATAAGATATTTTTCATCTCTTCAATACTGGTTCCTACGATCTCTGCAGCTTTTCCAAGCGAAACATCCTCATTTTCATAAAGCTTGCACGCTATCGATATCCGCAGTTCCATATGAGATGACAGCAGTGTATTGATCGCATCCAGGATGAAAGTATCTTTGTCCCTGTATATTCCCAACTCAGTGATTACATCGAGTTCTTTCGCAATTTGAGGTGGGAGTGTAAAAGTGATTGCTTCAGACATATTCATACTGTATATAAATCCAGGTTTATGTAAGTTATGCAAGAGTAAGATTTCAAGCACAATACTGACGCTGTCACTTACAACCACAAGCCTCAGGTTATACATATCCTGAAGTTCATGTACCTGTTCAAGTTGCTTTGATTCCGGCAACAAGATACAAATTTTATTTTTTATTGTATACAACTATAAGATTATGTACTCCAGGTAAATCCGACCGGAGGGAGGATTTCCGTGAGAGCCCGAATTCCAATTGTGGAAGTCAGGTTGAACAAAAATCTTATCTAGCTGTCTGACCAGTTAAGAACTTAATATAGACACCAGTGGTTTTCCTATGAAGCTAATAATGAAGTTTGGCGGGACATCAATTGCCGATGGTGAGAAACTGCGGCATGTGGCAGAGTTGGTAAAAAATTACTATGAAAAAGGCAATCAGGTAGTTGTGGTAACATCGGCTCTGGGCGGGGTCACTGATGACATACTTAAGGAGGCGCACAAAGCCTCGAAAGATGGTAAGGTCTCAAGAGTAAAGGAGTTCATAGCCGATCTTACAAAACAGCATCATGCGGCCACCCATGAAGCCGTTGGCAATAATACAAATGCCGAAGATATCATTGCCGAACTGGATGCCCGTATTGATGAAATTGAAAAAGCCCTTACTGGTATATGTTACCTGGGAGAGCTTACGCTGAGGTCCATTGATTACCTGTCATCCTATGGGGAACGAATGGCTGCACCCATACTGTCCGGTTCAATCAGGTCACTTGGTATTGAATCAGATCATTTCACAGGCGGCGAGATCGGGATAATTACTGATGACAATTTCGGCAGTGCCCATCCCCTCGAATCATCATACAAGAAGATCAAAAAGCATCTTTCCCCGTTATTACCGGGCACCATCCCTGTAGTGGCTGGATTCGTAGGAGAAGATGAGCACGGTATTATCACTACACTTGGCCGCGGCGGATCAGATTTTACTGCATCCATTATCGGGGCATCCCTCAATGTCGATGAGATATGGCTGTGGAAGGAGGTGCCTGGTATCATGACTACGGACCCCAAGCTGGTTCCCGAGGCAAGACCCCTGAAGGTAATATCCTATATTGAGGCAATGGAGATGTCCTTCTTTGGGGCTAAGGTACTGCATCCCAAGGCTATAGAGCCTGCCATACGCCACGATATACCTGTCAGGGTCAAGAATACGTTCGAGCCTGGATATCCTGGTACCCTTGTGGTGAAGGAGCAGAAGACTGTCGAGAATGTGGTAAAAGCTGTAACCGTTGTCAATAAGGTAGCACTGGTAAACATCAGTGGAGCGGGCATGGTAGGTACTATCGGCGTGGCAGCCAGGGTTTTTAAAGCACTGGCCGATGCGGGTGTGAACATTATCATGATCAGCCAGGGCTCTTCTGAGGCTAACTTATCTGTGGTAGTGGATGATGACCACTTGAAACAGGCAGTTGAGGCGTTGAAGCAGGAGTTCAGGAATGGTGTGGTGGGTGATATTGACCATGATATCCATATATCTGTGGTGGCCATAGTGGGTGTGGGAATGGCTGGAACTCCGGGTGTTGCAGGTAAGGTGTTCGATGCACTTGGAAATAATAAGGTCAATGTGATTATGATCAGCCAGGGCTCTTCCCAGCATAATATTTCTTTTGTTGTAAAGGAAGGGGATGCTGCGAAGGCGGTACAGGTGCTTCATAAGGTGTTTTCACTGGAAAAGCTTTAGGGCAGGAAAATCTTCTTTCCACAGGCTGTCCCAAAACTAAAAAACAGGATTGACAGGATACGATCCAACATGAAAGATTATAACATTTTACCTGTAAGGAATTCCCTGACCACCATGTTAAAGTATTTTTCATCTTCAAGGAACGGCAGGTGTTTTGCAGATGGTATCACAGAGAACCTGGACTGCCTGATTCCTTTGAGCAGCTGCCCGCCTTCCATGAACGGGTCTTTTTCACCAAAGATTATCAGGGTGGGCTGGTGGATATTTTCAAGTTCTTTACTTACATCGAAGAATTGTAATTCCTGCTGCATATCAAAGAAGATACCAACACCCTGCAGGGATTTAATATAATCCGAATATTCAGGAAACAACCTGTCAGAAACATATATGGGCCAGCTTTTCAGTAGAATCTCCCTGGCAAAGGATTCTTTATCAACTGTTTTATTTTTCCGATATTGTAAATAGTATTTCAGGTTCGTATACATCAGGACGGCCTTTAAGGGATAATACCCTTTTATGCCGGTTTGTTTTGCTGTTGTGTCTACCAGGATCAGCGTATCAAGATTCCGGGGGTAGCGCAGTGCATACAACAGCGCCACAAAACCTCCCATGGAATGACCCAGTATCTCAATTGTCTCGTGTCCAAGAGCTTCACGCAGGGCATTTATATCATCTGTAAAAGTTTCGAGGGTATAGGTTTTTTTATCGGCTTTTGAGGACTTGCCGTGCCCCCTGAAATCTATGTAATACAATTCACGGTAACTTTCAAGTCCGGTCAGTGAGCGGCCAAAGTACCTGTGGTCAAGTCCCGGACCGCCGTGCAGTACATACATGGGATTTCCTTTTCCGTTTTTTTCATAATAGAGTTTTGTCCCGTTGACTTTTATTTCTGGTATGTTTCTCACCTGAATAGGTATTCTCTATGGAAGTGGTTTGATATAAATCAGTACGGATTGGCAAGAGTTACCATAACCAAGGGGGTCGTATCGGAAAGTTAAGAAATACCCAGATATTAAAAAACAACTATGGCGTGGACATTATTGGAGTGATGTTGGATATATAGGGACGATTGGAGATGGATATTAGCTATATTTGTGTATCCATCCCCTCCATAGACCTATACCGATCGTAAATCATGCCATCTCAGTGGCACCATACTTCCTCCTATCCTTCAGCTCCTGCTTCTTACCATTATTCCATCCATCCACAGCCTGTATATAACCCGTAACCCTGGACAGGTGCTCCACATTCTCAGAACCACAGTTCGGACACTCATCCAGCATCCCGCCTGCCACATGGAAATCATTCATGCACACCGTCATATCCTTGGTAAAGGCAAAATACCCAACCTGGGTATTCCTTGCCAGGTTCATGGCAAACTCCTTAAGACCCTTGGCATCCGGATGTCCCTCCCCCATAAAGATATGCAGGATATTCCCGCCATCCACAATAGGGAAAAAGACATGTTCCAGGCCAATTCTTTCAGGTAGGGATATATCAGCGCCGGGTGGCACATGGGTGCCGTTAGTATAGTAAACAGGCAGGTCACGTGTTTCACCAAGATCAGCTATTGCAGTCTCCACGTCGCCTTTGATCACTTTAGAAGCATATTCCCTGTACTCGGTATGCAGCAGATCAGACACAGCAAAACGCTGGCACGTAGTCTCGGCCGGTGTCCTTGCCAGTGCGATCTCGATACCATGGAGTTCAGACAGTTCCTTGGCATAGATATCCATCTCGAACATAGCCCTGATGGCAATCTGCTTGGCAGTATCATTCTCATACATCTGGTATCCGGTATGATGCTGCACCATCTCGTTAATACCTGCCACACCTATAGTATACACCAGGCCACTAAGGTCCACAGCAATCGTACCTTTCTTCCCTGTCACCGGGTCCTTGGGCTGCTGGGTAGCAAAAGGCATCCTGCCGCTGGCAACAATATGGTCCATCCAGAACCGCTTGATACTGAACAGCTCAATGGCCTTGTCCATCATCTTCTTCAGGTGGCTGAATAGGAGGTGGTCGTCCCCCCCTGCCTCATACGCAGCTCTGGGGCAGTTAAGGGAGACGACCTGCCACGCGCCCATTGAGAAGTGCTGACCATCCTTGAAGACCATCTTTTCATCAAAGGAGGAATCCTTATCGGCTGAGGTTGAAAAATTGTAAGCACAGCACTGGTAACATGAAATCCCCTCACCTGCACCTCTGTATGGAGGCAACTGGTTATCGAAATACGGCACACCGAACTTAGCAGCCAGTTCGAATGACATGGTGTATAATTCATCATAGGTCAGCAGTTCAGGATGCTTCCTGTTGAACTCCTCATTCTCTTCCATAAAATCAGGTTCAATGCTGATCTCGGGCTTTGGGAAATTGAAGGGCTTGCCCCAATAATCACCTTCTAGCATCACATTCATAAATGCTTCATAGGATAGCCTGACCTCGCGCTCAAATTCGCCATAAGTCCTCTGGGGTGCCATATCACCATCCCACACACGCCCCTTATAGACCACTGGCTTATCCTTCCAGAGCTTTGGAACCCCTGGCGAGAGCTGTACGGATGAGAAGACAAGCTGGCCACCTCTGGCCACCATCATCTGTGTCATCTCATAGATGAACATCTGCATCAGCTGTTCGATCTCATCGTACGCCATCCCCTCGAAATAAGGTGCCATGAATGTAAGGAAATTATAGAATCCCTGCCCGCCTGCGAAATTGGTCTGGGCACTGCCCAGTGCTTTCACAGCATGCAGGATGGCCACCTCAGCCTTCATGGCCGGACCTGCCACACTGGCCTTGGTACCGGAACCATCAGGCATTAAACCATAGTAGAAGAAATACCTCAGGTCCCAATCCTGGCAGAAAGCCCTGGTACCCAGGTATTCCAGATCGTGGATGTGGATATCACCGTTCAAGTGGCTATCGGCAAGGTCAGGCGGAAGCAGCAGCAGGTACTGCTCCTTGGAAATCTTGTCTGCCTTTTTCTTATGCGAGGTTTCAGCGTTCTCCTGCAGATTAGCATTGTCCTTTGCCTCAAATCCTGTGCCGATATCTATTTCATAAGCGTCATAGACCGGGGTACCTACCCTGGTGGAGATGTTACGCCATTCAGGATGCCCTTTTTCCAGTAATACAATATTGACCAGTTCCCTTACCAGCGGACCTGACAGGAAACTTACACCCATCTTGCGTATCCTGACCTCTGTCTCCCTGGCAATCTCCTTTGCTGTTTCTTCAGTAATGGCTGGCTTGTCGTAGAACTTTTCACTGAGTACGGTCTCTTTCATCAGTTGCGCTACAATGGTGTTCCTGTCCCACTCCATAAGGTAACCGTCTGTGGTCCTGACCTTTGGCAGCGTGGAGAGCTCTTCACCTGTAAGGGTCTGCTGTACCTGTTCAATCCCATGTTCGTGTTGTTTTATCATCATCTCGCCCACAGGTATTGTTGAAGATATTTTTTGACCCGCATATGTTTGTTGCATTTTAATCTGGCCTCCATGAATAAATTATTAAATTATAAATTTACAAGACTTTCCACTTTCTGGCGGTCTACGGAATCTCCATCCATTATCTCGTTAACAGTGTAGAAATTGTCCTGTACCTTGAGTACCGGAGCAGACATAGTGAACACATTATTCATGGCCAGTTCCGTCAATGCTGCCGGAGTGGTCATATCGGTTTCACCAAATACGATACCTGATTCTTTTAGTATTTGTTTGAGTGTTTTGCAATTTGGACATATTTTGGTTGTGTATACAATAATTTCAGACATATAATCGCCCCATCGATAGACAACCAGTTTCAATCCTGAGCATATAATGATTTTTTGAACTAGGTTTGAATATCATGATTGAGCATTTGTTATCATCATTGGTAACAAATACTTGATTATAATCAATCTGAATATTTTTTCGCATACAACAACTGTGTTCATTTGTTATCATTTCTGGTAATAAACATCAATTTATGGTGCTATCGGCACATTTGTCGTGGAACTTTAGTTAATTATAAGTTGATAACCGATTATCAAATGGTATTGAATTCAATAGCTGGTAGGATTATGGAACTGGATGAAATAACAATAACCCGAGCAATTATAGAAAAATTTACATCTGATTTTCTGGATTGCACTGACACTGATGTAGCGCTGGTTGGAGGAGGGCCGGCCAACCTGGTGGCTGCAAAGGTACTGGCCGAAGCAGGTGTAAGGACCGTGCTCTTTGAACGCAAACTGGCTATAGGCGGCGGCATGTGGGGTGGAGGTATGATGATGCCCAGGATAGTTGTGCAGGAAGAGGCCAGGCGCATACTGGACGATTTTGGGGTTAATTATACTGAATACAGGCCCGGCTATTATGTGGCAGACTCTATTGAATGCGTATGCAGGCTGGGCGCAGAGGCTGCTGCTGCAGGAGCCAGGATATTCAATCTTATAAGCGTGGAGGATGTGATGATCAGGGAAGGGGATGCAGTGACCGGGCTGGTTATAAACTGGACTACGGTCGGCCTGGAAAAACTGCATGTAGACCCAATGACCATAAGGGCAAAGGTAGTAATAGACGGCACAGGGCACGACGCCGAGGTCTGCAGTACAGTGGCCAGGAAAATACCAGGGGCATTGACCGTGATCGGCGAGAAGCCTATGTGGGCGGATATGGGTGAGCGCATCATCATGGACAACACCAAAGAGGTCTACCCAGGGCTAATAGCCACTGGAATGGCTGCCAATGCCGTAGCCGGTTCACCGCGTATGGGACCTGTATTTGGCGGTATGCTGCTCTCAGGCGAGAAGGCTGCCCTGCTGGCAATGGAAAAACTTGGTATCAATTGAAATCGCAAAAACAATAATATATCATTCCAATCCCTGTCATATGCCTGTTATCAACGCCGACCTTCACATCCATTCAAAGTACAGCATGGCCACCTCAGGCCGAATGGACATTCCCACGCTTGCAGTGGAATCTGTCAGGAAGGGCATCCAGCTTGTGGGTACAGGGGACTGCCTGCACCGCAAATGGCTGGATGAGATCAAGACAATGCCTGAGGTTGCGGACGGCATTTACGGCATGGACAGCGCCAGGTTCGTGCTTACCGTGGAACTGGAAGATACCGACAGGGTGCACCACCTGCTCATCCTGCCTGATGTGTCCAAGGCCGAAGAACTGCGCGAGGCTGTTGAGCCCACGTCTGTCAATATCGACACCGATGGCCGGCCCAACGTGAACCTGAACGGTATGGAGATAGCCGAACTTGCCAGGGATGTGGGGGCCATGATCGGCCCGGCCCATGCGTTCACACCCTGGACTGCCATGTATGCCTACCACGACAGCCTGGGAAGCTGCTACGGGGACATGGCTCAGTATATCAGCTTCGTGGAACTGGGCCTGAGTGCTGATACCGACCTGGCAGACCGCATCAGCGAGCTGCACAGACTTACATTCTTGACCAACAGTGATGCCCACAGCCCCTGGCCTAACAAGCTGGCCCGGGAGTTCAACAGGTTCCGGATGGAAGATATCACGTTCGGTGAACTTGAAAAGGCTATATTGAGACAGGACGGACGGGGGCCGGTCATGAATGTGGGACTATTCCCCCAGGAAGGGAAGTACCACGAATCGGCATGCATCCGCTGCTTCAAGCATTTCACGCTAAGGGAATGTGTGATGAAACAGTGGCGCTGCACATGCGGCGGCCGTATTAAAAAAGGTGTGGTGGACAGGATAGAGGAACTCGCGGACAGCCGCGGGCATCCTGACCACAGGCCGCCCTACCTGCATCTGGTACCGCTGTCCGAGATCATCATGATGGCACTGGGTACTAAAAGCACTGCCACTAAAAAGGTCAAGGCTGAATGGGAACGGCTGGTGGATGAGTTCGGCAGCGAAGTGACAGTGCTGCTGGATGCTGAACTTGATAAAATTGAAGGGGTAGACCCGGCAGTGATACATGCTATCAGGATGTTTCGCGAAGGCAGGGTTCGGGTAATTCCGGGCGGCGGGGGCCAGTACGGCAGTGTGGAACTGGAGGACGGACCTGACCCCTCTTTTGAGGCAGCAGACCCGGGGCAGGGGGAGGGGCAGGGTCAGCCCCAGCGTTCGCTGTCTGATTTCTAAAATCTGCCGGCATATCAGGTGCCAATTTCTGAATTTACGGCAGGCCGCATTTGTCGCAGCAATATGAAAAATACTTTAAATAACTAGATAAAATGATGCTCCATGAGATACTGGCAGCCCAAGTATGAAACAATGCCACAGAGTGAGATTGAGGCACTGCAGTTAAAGCGGCTAAAAAATGTGGTAAAGAACGTTTATGAGCACGTACCTTTCTATAGGCAGGCATTTGGCTCTGCAGGAATCAAGCCCGATGATATTAGCAGCCTTGAGGATATCAGCAGACTTCCAACCACCAGTAAGACCGACCTGCGTGACAACTACCCCTTCGGCCTGTTCGCCACTCCCATGCAGGATGTGGTGCGATTGCACGCTTCCAGCGGTACCAGTGGCAAGGCCACAGTGGTGGGTTACACGGCCCGGGATATCGAAACCTGGAGCGACCTGATGGCAAGGAATTTTACAATGGTAGGTATCGGGCCGGACGATATTTTCCAGAATGCTGTCAATTACGGGCTGTTCACAGGTGGCCTGGGGATACATTTCGGTATCGAGCGTATCGGTGCCACCGCAGTCCCCAGCGGTACGGGTAATACCAGTCACCAGCTTGAGATGATGGCAGACTTCGGGGTTACGGCCCTGCACTGCACCCCTTCCTATGCCCTGTATCTGGCTGAGACTGCACAGGAACTTGATATGGTGGACCGCCTGTCTCTCAGGACCGGTTGTTTCGGTGCCGAACCCTGGTCTGCCAATACCAGGCAGGAACTGGAGGATGTGCTGGATATCAAGGCCTATGATTCCTACGGCCTGTCTGAGATGTTCGGACCAGGCGTGGCTTTCGAATGCCAGGAACAGCAAGGCCTTCATATATGGGATGACCATTTCCTTGTAGAGATACTGGACCCTGATGGGGAGAGCGTGGCACCGGGGGAGAAGGGTGAACTGGTGCTGACCTCGCTGACCAAGCAGGCCATGCCTTTGATACGCTACCATACCGGTGACATTACCAGTATCATGGAGGATGAATGCCTGTGCGGGCGCACCCATACAAGGCTGGATAAGATTGTGGGCAGGACCGATGATATGCTGATAGTGCGGGGTATTAATGTATTTCCTTCCCAGATAGAGAGTGTGCTGGTGGGCATTCCCGAGGTTGGTGACCAGTTCCAGGTGCTTATTGACCGCAAGCGGCATAAGCTGGATGAGATCCATATTAAGGTGGAGTTGATGGAAAGGGGTTTTACTGGTGAGCTTAAGGACTTGGAAGACCTGAAGTGCAGTGTGGAGGATAGGCTGAAGGCTGTGCTTAATCTCAGGACTGTGGTGGAACTGGTTGAGAGGGGGGCAATTCCCAGGACTGCGGGGAAGGCTCAGAGGGTGGTGGATGTGAGGGGGGAATATTA
>CBDUUM010000006.1:0-21566 GCA_965370445.1 uncultured Methanosarcinales archaeon | reverse complement strand
AACAAATATATACAACACAAATACCAAAAAACAATAAATGATTTTAATAAATTAATATATTTACTTAGTATTATAGTTGGAAAAATGAATTTCAGAATATTTTAGGTTTATTGTAAATATACCTGACCAAATAAAGGAGAGCATACCCCCAATGGTTATTAAAAAAGGCAAATTTACCATAGAAGGTCTGGAAAATGTCCAGATAAACATAGGCAAGGTAACATCTTCTGATGAAGACGATGAGCCACAAGGTCCAACTCCTGCACCCGATATACATGGACTGCGGGATTGGGACATGAGGCTGCTTAAGCGGTACGAACCCGTTTATTCGCCTATTTGCGATCTGTGCTGTTACTGCACCTACGGCAAGTGTGACCTGACAGGCAACAAGGAAGGTGCCTGCGGTATCAATATGGAAGCCCACCAGGCCCGTGAAGCTATGATCAGGACCTTGACAGGTGCAGCCGCCCATGCGGGCCATGGCAGACACCTATTGAACCATCTAATCGAGCGTTTTGGAGCAGACCATCCTATCGATGCGGGGCCCAGTAACATAAAAGCACCAGTCACCCAGACTGTATTGGGTATTAAACCAGAGACTATTGGTGATTTCGTCCCTGTACTGGACTATGTGGAAGAGCAGATTACACAACTGCTGGCTACAGCCCACATTGGGCAGGAGGGAGCCGCCATAGACTTTGAATCCAAAGCCCTGCATGCAGGTATGGTGGACCATGTTGGCATGGAAGTATCTGATATTATCCAGATATCCTGCCTGGATATGCCAAAAAGCCAGGCTGACGCTCCACTGGTCGATATGGGTATGGGTTTAATTGATTCCACCAAACCAGTGCTTTTATGTATAGGGCACAATGTGGCTGCTGTCACATATATTATGGACTATATGGATGAGCATGACCTGTTTGACAAGATAGAATTAGCTGGCCTGTGCTGCACGGCACATGATATGACCCGGATCAATACCAGGGCAAAGGTAGTGGGGTCTTTATCAAAGCAACTCAAATACATCCGTTCAGGCATCCCTGACCTGATAATCGTGGATGAACAATGTATCAGGGCCGATATGATGCAGGAAACCAGTAAACTTCATATTCCGGTCATTGCTACCAATGATAAGGTTATGTACGGTCTGCCTGACAGGAGCAAAGATAATATTGATGACATTATCAATGACCTCGTATCAGGTGACCAACCCGGTGTCTTAATGTTCGACTATGATAAGGTCGGTGAACTGGCCCCGAGACTTGTCATGAAGATGGCGCCGATACGCAAGGAAAAAGGTTTTACTGCCCTGCCTGATGATGCCGAGTTCAAGAAACTGGCATCAAGCTGCACCCAGTGCGGTGCATGTGTGATAGGCTGTCCCCAGGGACTTGAAATTGATAAAGCAATGGAAGCCGCAGCAGAAGGCGACCTTACATTGTTCGAGGAATTGCATGACAAATGCATAGGCTGCGGACGGTGCGAATTTGAATGTCCAAAGAAAATTCCAATACTAAATGTGATAGAGAAAGCGGCCCAGAAGGTCATACGTGAGGAGAAAGGAAAGCTCAGGACCGGCCGGGGCCAGGTAGGAGACGCTGAGATAAGGGAAGAGGGTGTCAACCTTGTGATGGGCACCACTCCCGGTATAGTAGCCATCATTGGCTGCCCCAACTACCCGGACGGCAGCCGCGATGTATATGAGGTTGCTGAAGAGATGCTGCAGCGGAGTTATATTGTTGTTGCATCAGGCTGCAGTGCCATGGATATTGGCATGTTCAAAAATGACGAGGGTAAGACCCTGTATGAGCGATATGGAGGAGGGTTCCTCAAAGGTAACCTGCTAAATACCGGTTCATGTGTTTCAAACGGCCACATAACAGCCACCGCTATCAAGGTAGCTGCCATATTTGCCGGGCGTGATATTAGCGGCAACTTTGAAGAGATCGCAGATTATGTGATGTGCAGGATAGGGGCCGTGGGCCTGGCATGGGGTGGATTTACCCAGAAGGCACTTTCCATCGGTACAGGCTGTAACCGTCTTGGTATACCTGTAGTGTTGGGACCGCACGGACCTAAATACAGGCGGGCATACCCGGGCAAGGCTTATGATAAGGATAAGTGGAACATATTGGATGCCAGGGACGGTTCAGTGCATAATGTAGAACCTGCACCCGAACATCTGTTAATATCAGCAGAAAATAAAGCAGAGCTCATGCCCCTGCTGGCTAAACTCTGCTTTAGGCCAGGTGACAACAACCTGGGACGGATGATCAAGCTGACCCATTACATCGAACTGAGCGAGAAGTACCTGGGTGTGCTGCCTGATGACTGGCACATTTATGTGAGAGGCGAAGCTGACCTGCCCCTGGCAAAGAGGGAGGAGCTGCTTAAGATACTGGAAGAGGAACATGGATGGAAGATCGACTGGGACAAGAAAAAGATACTTGAAGGTCCGGCCAGGAAGGTCGATATATCATTCCAGCCCACAAATGTACCAAGGTTGTGCAAGGGGGCGGGCGAATAATGGCAGCTAAAGAACTGGATACCACCAGGAATGCGGTGCCCTTTGACAAGGCTAATATTCCCGGACCAAAGATGGCAAAACCCGTTCAAGCAGAGATGGCAGGTAAGTTTATTTCAAAGGCTAAGCGTCCGCTGCTCATCGTGGGGACAGCGGCTGGTGATGAGGGTGTTATCGAAGCTGTCAGGAGCATGGCTGAAAAAGGCATCCCTGTAGCTGCCACGGGAAGTAGCTTGAAGCGGTTGAAAGAGGAAGGCATTGATGCCACCTACGTCAACCTGCACGCACTGGTCTCATACCTGAAAGACCCTGACTGGAAGGGATTTGACGGTAAGGGTGGGTATAATACAACCATATTCCTTGGGCATAATTACTACTATGCCAGCCAGTTGATGTCCACGTTAAAGAATTTTACAAAAATCAAGGTAATCTCTATTGACAGGCACTATCATCCAAATGCCCAGCAATCCTTTGGTAACCTTAAACCTGAGGATTTTATCAAGGCACTGGATATAGTTGTGGCACAATTATAAAGAATTACTGGCAAGAATTAAAAAAAGAAGTGTGAGGATTTTATAATGGCAGATGAATTCCCGTTTGAAATATCCCCTATGTTCGAAGGGGAAAGGGTCCGTAAAGATGATATGTATGTCGAACTGGCTGGTCCGAAATCCAAAGGGTTCGAACTGGTAAATGCAGTGGAAATAGATGAGATAGAGGATGGTAAATTCACGCTTATCGGTCCCGACATCTCTGAGATGGAAGAGGGAGGGCGTTATCCACTGGCTATGATATACCGCATTGCAGGTGAACTGGTGGAACCTGACCTGGAAGCCATTGTTGAAAGGCGGAACCATGATTTCCAGAATTACCTCCAGGGTGTTATGCACTTGAACCAGCGGTATGATGTATGGCTCAGGATCAACAAGGATTCCATTGCGAAAGGGCTCGATTCCTTTGAACATATTGCAAAGGCCACCATGATGCTGTTCACGAATGAACTGTCATTTATAGAGAAGATCGAGGCCACATATATCACTGACATGGAAAAGGTAGAAGAGGAACTGGCAAAGGCAATGGAGAGATATGCTGCCAGGGACGAGAGGACACGCAACCTCCATGATGAGGACGTGGATACTTTTTACGGCTGCAGCCTGTGCCAGAGTTTTGCTCCCACCAGTGTATGTGTGATCTCCCCGGACCGTATTGCACTGTGTGGTGCGATCAACTGGTTCGACGGCAGGGCAGCAGCAAAGGTGGACCCTGAGGGCCCCCAGTTCCCGATCGAGAAAGGCGAGCTACTGGATGAGATGGGGGGCGAGTATTCCGGCGTCAACGAAGTCGCCCAGAAACTCTCTGGCGGCGAATACAACAGGATCAAGATTCATAGTTTCTTTGAGTTTCCTCACACCTCGTGCGGATGTTTCGAGGTTGTAGGATTCTATATGCCAGAGGTTGATGGTATCGGCTGGGTTGACCGGGATTACACAGGCATGGCTCCTAACGGACTTGCATTCAGTACAATGGCTGGCCAGACCGGTGGCGGCAAGCAGGTTATTGGCTTTTTGGGCATTGGGATCAACTATTTCCGCTCACCCAAGTTCATCCAGGCGGACGGCGGCTGGAACAGAGTGGTGTGGATGCCAAAATACCTCAAGGATAAGGTACTGGCTGATATCCCTGCAGATATCGTGGACAAAGTGGCTACAGAAGAGGATGCAATGGACCTGGATACCTTGAAGGAATTCCTCAAAGAAAAAGATCACCCTGTGGTCAGGAACTGGGGTGCTGATGAGGAAGAGGGTGAAGATGAAGAACCAGCCGGAACCTCAACAGCTATGCCGGCATTTGGCATGCCTGACCCTTCTATGCTCCAGAATATCCCGCCTATGATCGGCGGTGGTGGTAGTGGTGGTATAAAAATTACCCTGAAGAATGCCAAGGTCTCCATCGACAAGATCATACTCAGCAGTAAGAAATAACTTCCCAGAGGCAGCGCCTTGAAAGTCGTAGCAATTACTGGCAAGGGAGGTACGGGCAAGACTGCCGTAGCAGCCATGCTCATCCGTTGGCTGGTGAACAGGGATGCAACCATCCTGGCCATTGACGCTGACCCTGACTCAAATCTGCCGGAGGCACTTGGGGATGTAGTCGAGGAAACACTGGCCGACCAGCGCGAGTTCCTATTCAAGGAGCGGGATAATCTACCCCCTGATGCTGATAAAGAACGGCTGCTGGAGTCCAGGATATACAGTGTACTTGCTGAGCGGCATGGGTATGACCTGCTGGTGATGGGCAGGCCCGAAGGCAGTGGATGTTATTGCTTTACCAACAACTTGCTGCGCAACATAATGGACCGGATCATCAAGAACTATGACTTGGCGATCATTGATACAGCGGCCGGCCTGGAACATCTGAGCCGTGGTATTATCCGGGATGTTGACGAACTTGTTGTGGTAACAGACGGTTCCAGGCGGGGGCTCCAGACTGCTGAGCGCATACGGGACCTTGAAAAGGAACTGGACCTGAAGGTACGGCATATGTTTGTAATATTCAATAAGGTGACACCGCAAAACCATGAGCGGCTTAATAAATATGCACAGGAATTAGGGCTGGAGGTTGCAGGCATGGTACCATTTGATGAGAATATTGCCAGATTCGACCTTGATGGAAAGGCACTGAGTGAACTGCCTGCGACATCACCTGCGGTGATTGAAATGCAAAACATTATTATGAAATTGGGGATTTAAGAGAACAGATTTACGATTATTTGAAACATGCAATGAAATAAGGTGGAATCACAATGGCAAAAAAGATCACGTTATCTGAACTGGGCAGCCTGTTCGATGATATGGACGTGGAATCCCTGGAAGATGTAACCATTGAAGGTGACATTGAACTGGAGATGGATGCCGGTAACGGGCTTGATCCACAACTGGCATATATGCTGGGACATGAAACGGCCCAGATAGCCCGGCACTTGATGAACATATCACAATTCATGCGATGAAATAAGGTGGAATCACAATGGCAAAAAAGATCAAGTTATCTGAACTGGGCAGTCTGTTCGATAATCTGGATGTGGAATCCCTGGAAGGTGTAACCATTGACGGTGACATTGAACTGGAGATGGATGTCGGTGGCGGGCTTGATCCACAGCTGGCATATATGCTGGGACATGAAACGGCCCAGATAGCCCGGCATTTGATAAACATATCACGATTATTAGGTTACCCTGTAGACCAGTTGTTAGGGTCAATGGCCCAGGGACAAGTTCCAGGTGTGACCAGACCCAGGCAATTGCTGCCATCTAAATTCGAAGTTGGCAGAATCGAAGAGTGGAAAAACCCCATACAGGAAGTAATACTGGGTGCTACATCTTCAGACGGTGGTACCAGGAAGAGCACGATCACACTTGGCGGTGAGAACGCACTGCCCTATTATTTTGACAGTCCCATGCCGCACCGCAACCACATCACTATGGATGTGTTTGATATGCCTATCGGGATGGCAAAGGCTGTGAAGGTCAATTATGAAGATGTGATCGAAAGCCCGGCAGAATGGGCCAAAAAAGTTGTCAATGATTATGGTGCCGACATGGTGACCATCCACCTGATAAGTACAGACCCTGGTATCAAGGATACATCTCCCAGGGAAGCTGCCGAGACCGTAGCTGATGTGTTGCAGGCCGTGGATGTACCGATCGTTATCGGTGGCAGCGGCAATCCTGAAAAGGACCCTGAAGTGCTGGAGAAGGCCGCAGAAGTGGCAGAGGGCGAGCGTGTGCTGCTGGCCAGTGCAAGCCTGAACCTCGATTATGAACGTATTGCAAAGGCTGCCACTGATTACGGGCATGTGGTGCTCTCATGGACCCAGCTTGAGATAAATGCCCAGAAGGAGTTGAACCGCAAACTGATGAAGCAGTGCGGGGTTAAGCGTGAGGATATTGTCATGGACCCCACAACCGCTGCACTGGGATACGGCCTGGATTATGCCTATACCAATATGGAGCGCATCCGCCTGGCAGGTCTTATGGGGGACGAGGAACTGTCGTTCCCGATGAGCAGCGGTACTACCAATGCATGGGGTGCCAGGGAAGCCTGGATGGTAGGTTCCCCGCTTAAGGAAGACAGCGACTGGGGACCCAGGGAATACAGGGGTCCGATATGGGAGATAGTGACCGGCCTGACCCTTTCACTGGCAGGCAACGACCTGTTCATGATGATGCATCCAGGTTCGGTGGCTGTGTTAAAGGAGATCACCCAGAGCCTGCACGGTTCACTTGAGAGGGATGCAGTGGATATATCCAACTGGGTCACGGCGGAGGTGTGAAAATGAAAGTCAACAGCCCACTTGAAGTTTACAAGTTCCTGCCCCAGACCAATTGCGGTGATTGCGGTGAACCCACTTGCATGGCCTTCGCATCACATATGATAGACCGTTCATTGAAACTGGAAGACTGCCCACCACTGCTTGAGGACAAGTTCAGGAAAAAGTACCTGAAGCTTGCAGAACTGCTGGCACCTGAGATAAGGGAAGTGATCATCGGTACCGGTGAACACGCTGTATCTGTGGGCGGCGATGATATACTGTACCGTCACCAGTTAACGTTCTTTAACCAGCCTGCACTTGCCGTGGATGTCTGGGATACTATGAGCGAGGATGAACTGACAGAACGGATCAAGTTCATTAATGAGTATAAAAAATTCTATGTTGGCAGGTTCCTGAGACTTGACATGGTTGCTATTCGCAGTACTTCCGGCGACCCTGACAAGTTCAAACAGGCTGTCACCATTGCGGCCGGGAACACTGAACTGCCGCTTATCCTGTGCAGCCTGGACCCAAAGGTGCTTAAGGCCGGCCTGGAGGTAGTAGCTGACAGGAAGCCTCTGCTGTATGCTGCCACAAAGGATAACTGGCAGGATGTGGCCGACCTGGTTGTGGAGTACGATGTACCTCTGGTACTGTTCTCACCTGACGACCTGGATACTTTAAAGAGCCTGGCTGCCACGTTTTTGGAGATGGGACGTGATGACCTGGTACTTGACCCGGGCACAAATCCGCAGGGTAAGTCGCTACGGGAATCATTTGAGAATTTCCTTATGATAAGGCGTGCCGGAATCAAGGAAGGACAGCGTGATATTGCTTTCCCGCTGCTGGCAGTGCCTATGACGGCATACCTTGCCAATAACGACCCTGTTTCTGCCAGTTACTGGGAGACCGTGCTGGCATCGGTATTCTCGGTGCGTTACGGTGATATCATGATAGTACACAGCATCGAGCCCTATGCCCTGCTGCCGGAACTGCATATCAGGGATACCATCTACACTGACCCGAGGACGCCTGTGAAGGTGGACCCAAAGGTGTACGAGGTGGGTTCGCCTGACAAGGATTCTCCGGTTTTCGTGACTACCAACTTCGCACTGACCTATTATACTGTAGAGAGCGACCTGGCCAGTAGCGGTATTGACTGTTACCTGCTGGCTACCGATACTGATGGTCTTGGTGTGGAGGCTGCGGTGGCAGGCGGGCAGATGACAGGGCAGAAAGTATCTGATGAGTTCAAGAGGGTTGGTTTCGATTTCGGCGAGATGACAGGGCATAATACGGTCATTCTTCCAGGACTGGCTGCCCGCTTGCAGGGAGATATGGAGGATGCCAGCGGACTGAAGGTGAAGATCGGACCGCCAGACAGCGGCCGGATACCGGGCTGGATGGAGAAGAACTGGCCTCCTGAGTGAGAGGATAAGTAAATATAGGTAATTTTCTTAGTTTCAATCAAATCTTTTGACAGGATTGGATCGTATCCTGTCAATCCTGTTTATCCTGTTTATCCTGTCAATCTTGTTTATCCTGTCTGAATTTTTTATTTTCTTGAGATTTTTTGCATTTTAATAGATAAGTAATTAGAAATACGATAACAGCCCCGCCCAGAATTACAATAAAAGCATACGTATAACCCAGCATTTCATACACCAGGATAGCTATGAGAATTCCTATGGTAACAGCTACTGGAATCAAAAAAGTTAATATCTTCCATTCTTTTGTTTCCAGAGGTACAATCTCAGATACAGACTTACTTATGCCAAGTTCCAAATATGATAATATCCATTCTTTCTTGCGAATAACATCAGCTGAAAGTGTGAGTAACACACCTGCAATCAGCAGCACACATCCACCCCATATCAAACTTGCAAAAGGCTGCTTTTTAACATTTATTTCGATAGTCTCAAGCTCAATCTGGTGCGGCAGTGATCCCTGGAATTCAATCTTGGTATCTGAAAGCAAACCACGTCTTACCGCCGGACGTGTGATAAATCCAAACTGCCGGCTTTTCAAAAAAACAGGAGTTGCTTTATACTCTTTATAGTCAAATACTTCAACATCCACGATCTGATACCAGTCAGATCCATATTGCTCAACTCTATAATCCAAAAACCGTAAACCTATACCCCCATCTTCTTTATAAACACCCTTCTCAGATAAACTATAATTAAAATGGTGTGTAGTTGCAAAGGAAGTGCTCAAAATGGCACCAAGAACAATGAAAACAAACCCCACATGAATAAAATTAATCCCATTTAGATAGATTGATGCTGTTTTATTCTTTAGCCTCAAATCCCTCATGATTTTAAAGATGACACTACCTGTAACAAAGAAAAAAGCAGGTATATAAGAAGTAACAGAAATTGAACCTAATATCTCTTCAAAAAATGAACCTGTGTGGGATGCTGCTACATCATGTGTACCGTACGGTACTGCTATCCCGAGTATAATAGAGATAGTAAAATAAATAATGACAACATAGGCCAATGTCTGGTTCTTCACCCTTCCATACAGCATGCAGATACCGGTAAGATAAGACAGGACCACAATGAGGGGATAAAACAATATATTATAAAATTCCATTGGAATAATTATCGCACGGCCCATATAACCGAGAATTAAATACACTGTCGGTCCCCAGAAGGCAATAAACGCCATTATGATCAATATCAATATGGTAAAATAAAAAGTATTGGACGGTTTTAAAATATGAATACTGCCTGATGTAGTTTGTTCAGGCTCAACACGCCTTAAAGCCAGCATCAATGAAAAAACAATCACAATCGCTATGAAAACAACAATCATCCACCATGTGGGTGTTCCGGGAAAGCTGTGGATGGAACCAAAAACATCGCTTCTTGCTAATAAAGTCATATATAAAGAACCAAGAAATGTCCCGATACATAACAGCGGGAACAATCTCTTATATTCTCCCACATTAACACGAACAACAGCATGCAGGGCAGCAGTCAATAAAAGCCACACAGCCATTGAAAGCGCTTGTATCGGGTCCCACTGCCAGAAACCGTTCCAGCCAAGCAGACGGTTAGCCCAGATACCGCCTGTGATCATACAAATACTTAAAAATAACCACGCGATACGGAGATAATTTTTACTGTCCGGCATATTCTCTCTTTTTGTGAGATAAGCCAGCGACATGGCAGCAGGAATGATTGCAAACGCATATGCAATAAAAGTCGTAAAAATATGCAGCGGCATTAAAATATTCATAAGTTCCGGGCTGATGCTGTTTCCTGAAATAGGCATTGAAGCTCCAGCCACCAGGAATATTGATCTGAAAGGTGTCATTATAATTGTCAGGACAAGCAAAAAAGCACAGCCTATTAAAGCATATACATCAGTGATCATAGCTGTCCGGTCGTGTATCCCATGCAGTTGTGTATACAGCAGTACTACTATGAGGGAAAGCCATGCCCATATCAAAAACGTCCCCTCCTGACCCACCAGTATAGCAGCCAGCCGATAAAAAACCGACAGTTCAGCACTGCTATGCTGCCAGACATAGAACAGACTAAAATCCAGGAAAACAAAAGCAAATGCCAGCAACAGCACAGCAAGTGTTGCTGTAAAAGCAGCAATTCTTATAAGCTGGATGCTTGTTTTTATTCTGCCAGTAAACATATAAACAGCAGCTGAACATGCAGATAACAAACTGATATATAAGAACATGTTCCCTATATTCATCTAAGCCGTCTCCAGATTAAAAATAACAGTGCAATAAAAAGTACTGCAGGTACAATCTCTCTTAATATTATCTCAATAATTGCAAGTCCTACAGGCTTTTTCACTATAAGCACACCTATATCTACATTACTCCATTTTCCGGAAGAGTCTTTCACATGTACAAAAATAGTATGCTTTCCCAAGGATAGGCCTGATGTTTCTATCACTGTCCCAAGCAAGACAGATGAATCGGTTGACCCGCCGACTATGAATTCCAGAGGCATCCCGTATCCTTCCCTACCCATATCATCAATGAAATATTCAGCACCCGTTACTTTTGTAAGCGGTGGAAGTACCACTGATGCCTGCAAAAGGCTCGTTTCTCCCTGGAATACTTCTTCAGGATTCAATGTGATTGCCAGACGAGGTATAAACTGAGAGGTTGCGAGAGTATGGAAACTTATAGGGTCAGCCCCACCGTGGCACAGTGTGCAGTTAGGTGCCAAACCATGGGCTGTGCCAGAAGGTGAGAGACCCTGGGTACCCATATTCGTGGCATTGAAAGGTGTAGCTCCACCGTGGTATGTATGACAGTCCTTGCAGTTTGTAACATTCCCTGTGGTCCAGTTCGACCAGCCAGGGTCCTGTACAGTACCCATAGGATAGGAATCAAAGTGGAACCTGTTCTCTCCTGTGACATTATGACATGAGTCACACGTTATTACAGCTTCTGATACTGTGTGCGAAATGGTTGCCATGGTTCCCCCTATGATCTTCAATGACCTGACATGTTCCTTGAGGGATTCGATGTCTTTATGACAATCACGACAGGGCTCAAGGACTTCATCCGTAACATCGCCCACAAAGTACGTCAGGTTATGGTATACATCAGCCTCTTCATTGTGGCAGAGGACACATGTAGTGGTTTGATTCGACATTTTAATTTCTGCACCTGCATAATGAACGCTGCCGTATTCAGAGTGACAGTCGACGCACAATATGCCTTCAAACGGCTGATATTCCTTACCTTCATGTTCAGGATGACAATCCAGGCAATCAACGTCATGTTGGACCGCGCCTCTGAAAGTGCCCTTGCCCAACAATGTCGGGGTATGGAATTTACTAATACCTTCAGGAGAGTGACATGCATCACAGCCAGAAATTACTTTTATACCGGATCCGTGACGCAGTACTCCTATCAGCGCTTCTGATTTGTGGGGGAATTCTCCTTCAACGCTGTGACACGGGAAGCAATAGCCCATGGTCTCGTTTTGGTATTCTGTTATTTCAAGATTAATATGTAATGTTTCATTAGTGACGTTATGACACACACGACAGGTGTACTGATTGCGTTTAAGGGTGTTTACACTATCATCCGGTGCACCTGGGTAGTGTGTAATAATTGGACTCAGGTTGAATTCATCTGCCCGTTGTTCATCAACGTGGCAATCTTCACAATTCCTTGTTATGGTTATTCCTTTGTCATGGAATGTCGTAACTCCCTCACCTGCATGGCATAGGGTGCAATCATTATCTGCATTGTGTTTTGTAACCTGTGGGGCATCTCCCCATATGGGTGCATTTGTTTCATTGTTATGGCATACATCGCAACTGGATGTATTTAAAAGGTCTTCCCGTGTTGAATCATGGGACGTTGCAGCCAGTATATTTTCTGAGGTGTTGTTAATGATGGCATTTGAGTGGCAGTCCCAGCATGTTGAATCAGTTGAGATTTCAGAGCCCTGGTAGTGTGTATATACCGGCGTTGCATCAAATTTGGAGTACCCGTGACAGTATATACAGGTTTTTGGCGGGCGCTCACCTAAGTAGGGTGTAGGATGCTCATCTGGCTCGCTGCCATTGCCGTGACATGCCCAACATGCTTTATTTGCTTCGTCAGTGATGAAAGTGTTATATGTTGCATTTTGATTCAAATAAGCATGTACACCCTTTTTAAAAGTATCAACATCAATTTTAATAGGGGCTACTCCATTTCCTGCATGGCAGCTGATACAGTCCGAGCTGTATTCGCCAGGTGAAAGGGTATACACATGGAAAGTATCCGGTTCCTCCCCAACTGTTATAACGCTATCCAGTGGCAGGTCCCTTAATAATTTCTTTGTCTGCAGAATCCATAGGTCGCCGTCCAGGACTTTCTGCTCTCCTGCAATGAGCCACACATCCTTCAATATAATAGCCTGGGTTGTTGTACCAACAAAAACACAATCAAGTTTTGCACTGAATATATTAATATCCCGGTCGAGTACCCGTCCTTCATATATGAAATTACTCCCCTCTTTTATTATTGTATCTTCTATCAGCGTTCCGTTTTTATACAATTGCAGCCGCGCAGCATTGCTTTGCAGGTTTACATCTGCAACATAAAGGCCGTAACCTTCTCCAAGATCCCAGTATTCTCCCATCTTAAGCAATTTCTTATCATTCTCTTCGAATTTGATATGTATACGTCCCAGAGTGACATTTTCATCATCCTTTTTCAGGATATAGTAATCCCTGCCGTCTGGTACATTTGCACGATATTCACGATCATGGCAGGCATAGCACGCTATGTTATTTGTTTCTCTGTGGATGCGTGATGCAAGCACATCTCCTGACAACTCAACAACATATGCATATGGATTTCTTCCTTTGAATATTTTGTTTATTGTGAAATTAACGATGCTGGTGTTCTCGTCTTCTATCCCGCTGATCTCGAAATTAAGCTCATCACCCAGGGACAGGATATCAAGCTCCAGCAGCTCACCATCTTTTTCAAAGATGAACATGGCAGCATTACTTGTGGTTTCTAATAACGTGATGGAATAATTATCCACAAGTTTCCACGGCCTGCCTGCAATGAGGGTCTTTTCAACAAAGGCATAATGCGTGTGGTTTCTTGGATCAGGTGCATTACCCCATTCTTCTGCATTGTCTTTATCGAGATGACAGTAGATACAGTCTGATGTATTTACCAGGTTCCAGGTCGAACCATAATGTGATACCAGTGATGTATCATTTGGAATAATATTATCCCGGTTGCTCATGATGCTGTTTTTATGGCATGCCGGACAACCTACTGTTGTGTTAACATGCTCGTCGATATTATCCACATACCTGATGTGCTCATAGACCATGGGTTCATAAAAGATAGATTGGTTGAAATTATGGCATTCCCTGTCACCGCAGTTCTTGGGAGTGCTGAAGTTGACCGGGTGGCCTGTGGGTTGGGCAGCCTCTGATCCGTTCCCGTCGCCATGGCAGGCCCAGCAGCGTACGTTATTCGGATCTTTATTTGGATCCATTGTGTCGATTGCAACTCTGTTGAGATTATAATGAATTGCACCTGATATGTTCATGGCCTGTACATCGATCTGGTACTTTTCACGTACCATTCCATCGATATCATGACAGTCCACACAATATTTTCCGGCACCGGGGGCCATACTGTCATTGTGGAAGGTAAACCCTGCCTGAGGACTGCCATTATCCATTACCTTGTTTGAGATATGGCATGGATAACATTCACTGCTATTAATAAGGTTTAATGGAGTATGATCGTAGTGGGTAGATGTGAAGGGATTGGTAGGCTTACCCCATGAATCATTATTTGAATTATCAACGTGACACCACCAACAGTCAGTGGTATTATTGGTTGCTGTCATTAAATTGGCAGTATCCACATAGTGAGAAACATAGTTCTTGGCTTCAGCGTATTTGACATTAATAGTTGGTATCAGAATAGATAGTGAATTGTTATGGCAGAAAGTACAGTTGGTAGATATGTTTGTCTGGACATCCTCACCCAAAGGCTGGTGTTCAGGTATCTGTATGGGCGGTATCTTTATCAGGTGTTCGCCATTTAACGGTGTTTCATTAAAGTGGCAGTCCTCACAATCAGGTAATTCTGATGCACGTCTGGTATGGACCGGATCTATAAGCTCTTCAGTATAATTCACATGACATCCCCAGCAGACCATGGATATTTCAGAATAATTACTGGCATTGAAATCTCCTGTAATGTTGTTGTGTGAACTATTGAAAAAACCAGTCCTATTTATTATTGGCAGACCTGCTGTTGCATTTGTACCACCCTCTAAGTGGCAGTCAGTGCAGTTCCCGCCAGCTGCTGCCTCGGGCTCGAAATGCGGGTCCGCATGGCAGAACATACAACCAGTATATCCCATATCATAATAATTTGCCATGGTATGTCCGCCAGGCCGCTGTATATGACAAAAAGTACAGTTCCTGATTGAAATATCATGGAATGAATTATGACACAACCTGCACGTAACGTCATCTTTACCGTCGCTATTATAATCAGTATGGGTATATGATAATCCCTGGTTATCCCATGAAGGCATGGGTTTGAGGGTCTTAGCTCCTGCTAAACTTGCATTAGGATTGTGGCATTCGCTGCAGTTCCATGGTATATGAATAACAGGTTTTTGCTGGATCAGATGACTGGAAGTTATTGTATAATTAAAAGTACCCGGGGACCGTGGGAATACCCTGGCGATCCATGTACCGCTTATGGGAGATGAATCAAAAGTAACACCATACAATTCGTCGCCTGAGGGGTAATATATTTTAGATCCTTTTGCGAATGTGGCAGTTCCATTGACGCTGGGTACACAATAGGTGCCATCCCACCGGTCAGCAGTGTTTAAATCCTGAAGACCGTTGGCATCATCGATTGGTCCGATAAGTGAGAGAAATATTTTATATTCATCGTCATCGCCGGTTACAGTCACATTAATGGCCGGGGTATCAACATCAATGATATAGGTTTTTGTCACCGCTTCGTATGACATGAACTCCGGTCCATAGTCCCCGATCGAATCATTCAGTTGTTTTGTGGTAGTGTCAAATGGGGGGTAATATAAACCCTCTCCTACGGTCTTGCTGTAGATTCCATGACATGCTTCGCAGGATACAGTATGATGCACTCCTGTTGGATTCTGGTATGTTATTCCGTTTAATGAATAAGGGGTTGCGATATCATAGGTATCACCTCCGCTTCCATCATGGACAAAATTCGTATGACAGTCAACACAATCTGCGTCTGTTACATGAGATGGAATATTGAATTGGGTCTGTGAAAGCGGCCGTTTAACAGATGTTTTATAATACATCTGCACGTTTGCATTTGTGCTATTGTAAATAGTAGTCCATCCACTTGCACCATAAATAAATCCACCCCTGTGGCCGTATTTAAGATCATGCAGGTGAACAGGAGCTGCCCGCAGGAACTGTGATGAATAGGTACTGTGACACACGCTCAGGCAGTTTCCACTTAGTTCTGATGTAATGTTATCAGGATGTATCATAACTGTCGGGTTACGCTCGAAGGGATCGCTCTGTGGACTCCATGAATCATGGCAGTCTCTTTCCTGGCAGCCCCATAATGTGGTACTGAAATTGGTCGATGCCTGAAGATTCTCGGTATTTATTATAGTGTTAAAATCGACCTGGTATTTACCAGTATAAGCATCATCAGGGTAATTGAACACTCCATAATATATCTGATGAGCATAGTCCTCTACAAGACCTATTGTTGTTGTTTTATTTGAAAAAATATTACTTGAATAATTGTACTGCGGATAGGTAACATCTACTGTGAGTGCAGGCGGTGGGTTTTCAGCACCATCGCTGAAGATTACTACGCCATCTGATGTCACTTTTATATCATCTATCCACCATTTTTCATCGTCATTATCATTTACACTGAAATAGAATGCTATGAGTATTTGTTGTCCATCATACTTTGTCAGGTTGACTGTTTTTTCCACCCATCCACTGCTGTTGCCCGAATATTCTTCAAGTGTGTCCCAGTTTTCTCCCCTGTCTGCTGAAACTTTGACAAAACCGTAATTTTCTGTCATATTATACTTAGTCCAGTATGTCAGGTTGATCATTGGCTCTACAGCAGCGGGATTTACTCCTGTGACCAGTTCGTTAAGCCAGTTGAATATCTTTGTAAAAAAACCAGGGTTTTCCTGGGATTCTGATAAGACGATATCCTCCAGTGGAGTACCTGATGTACTATAGTCATCAAGATAATGCCAGCTATGTATCCCTTCCCCTGCCTTCCAGCTATTTCCTCCAATGTCGTGGCTCTCTGAACTGTCCTGAATCCAGGCAGGTGGTGAGAGCCCGCTGACTGGTGTGGCATTTTCCATAATACTTACCAGAATGAGGTTTTTTTGCTGCATCCCACCGCCAGTATCCCACCAGGTCCAGCCTGTGATATTTCCCTGACTTAAGTATCCAAGTTGATACGGAGTCTGGCCGTAGTTTAATATTACAGTATAATTTTGTGCCTGAACCACAACAGCACCTGCACTGCACGTTAGTATGATTAATAATAATATCCGTGCAGTGTTGATGTTTTTCATAAGGTATCCGCTTCGTTTTCTCGTTTTTTGTGCTTCAATCTGACACCCAATATATAAAATATTACTGAAAAAATACCTAAGAATACAAATTGATCAAGTGAAAACCGGGGCAGGAATTTTATATAATATATATTTACGCTGAATAATTGTATTATTAAAAAAGATGCGGAAATAATCGAGATAATTATTAAAATTTTTCCAAATTTATAATGATTTCGTATCAAATATGTCCTGGATGAAGAGAAATGTGAAGAAAGAATATTATCAGTGGGAATCCTACTGATAGGTTTATTCAAATCAAAAGGTAAAATACCCTCGATAATATATTTACTCCATGTATAATATGCACTTACATATAATGCAAGTAAGATGCCCATGCTGCCAATTAAAATCCCACTTCCATACATTATGTCACCCAGTATTGCTGTGATAGGAATGGTAAGTATCGGGAAAAAAATCCAGTAATATGCAGCTGATTTTTCCCAGAGACTGTATTCATAGGTTATTTCGAGCCACCAGACAACAAACATAATTGTCATTATAAAGGGAGTATAACTGCGTGTGAAATTCAAAAGAAATATGAATGCTACAAGTGTAATGTTAATTAGAATGATCAATCTAAGAAAACGAGAGATTTGTGCGGCAATATCGATCCCGAATGCTGATCCAGAGCCCGGCATCTTCAATTCGACTGAACGTTTTCTCAGCCGATCCATATTGATGTTCATATTGTTTAGCCGTTCATCCATCTTGTTAAACACAACCTGAGAGGCTGCGATTTCCTCCAAAACAGGTTCAAGCCTGTTATATACCCCGTTTTCAAACCCCATATCAATCAGTTGTTCCATGGCAATGGTTTTTTTTGCAAGAGTAATCCCGCCCCATAAAGCACACACTCCAATTATTAGAATAGTCAGATTCAGAATAAAATCCTGCGCATCGAATTCTTTACCTGACAGTACGTCTATCACTGGCATGAAGTATAAATATATCAAATATAGTGCCGTAAATATGAGAAATATTATACTAAATTTTTCCAATAGCGAAATACCTGTTTTTTCAGTCATGTATTTAATAGAGTAAGGTTGGCTTATGTTATTTAATTTTTCATTTTAATGTAGCAGAATGTCGTTGACCTGTAAATTAAAGAGATATTCAGTAACTTCTGCCAGTAGATTTAAAGTTTATGAAAAGATATAGGAATATACAAATTATGAATATTGTAAGACCGAGATTTTTTATATTTTTAATAATCTGGCTGACCCTGTACACCTCGGATCCGTATTCGGTAATTTGAACTTTATTTGGATCGAATAGTAAATATTCGCCAATATTCTTGACTATTATCGGTTTACCCTGAAATATTACCGCTTCCCCTTGTATCTGGTCTTTTTTAATTATCCAGTCATCCACCAATTCCACAGCATCACCCTTTGTCCTGATTTCATTCCCTGAAACCGAATATATCCTGTGTGTAACTGGCATTGGTGCCTCTTTTGTGTCAAACATAATAATATCTCCCTGTTGCGGATCGATTTCCAGGTTTTGCATGAGAACAAGGTCCTTTACTTCAAGGGTGGGGGACATACTGCCTGTTGTTACTATGGCAAAAAACAGGAGCTTGCTAAGAATGATGTATGCAGTCAATCCTGTGATTAACAGGGGAACCAGTACTGGCAGGATTTTTGGTCTTCTGGATAATTCGCGATAACGCTTCGTCTGCTCTTTAATAGATTTTTTCTGATTCGGACTTTTTTTTATTATCGGGTTGATTAAACCGGGGATAATATTTATTTTATTAGTATTTATCCTATAGAAGACATAGAAAAATAAAATTAATAGAAGAAATCCAATTACAATAGACAGATGATAATAATATAGGTAAAATGAACTGTAGATTATTGTCCCAATAATCTGTTCGACAAATGACATTTTTTAAAAAAAAAGAAAGATAAGTTGACCATTGGTCAACTTATGGGGTTGGTGTGTATTCCACAGTTGGCTCGTAATATGTTGCGTTACTTGTCGTTTCACTTGTATTTGTAGAAACACTGACCGTCCAATTATAGTCCTCAGTATGGTTTGCATCAACTATTATTCCGCTCTTTATCCTTTCCATTGTGATGTTAAGACCAATCATTGTATGACATGCCATACATGCAGTATTGTTGGTTCCATAGTCTGTTGCGTTAGCTGCTTCAAAGAAAGCCTTGTGTGCAGAAAATTCATTGCTTAATTGTGCAGTTGCATTATAATGGCAATCTTCACATCCAATTACTATTGCAGCATGAGGCGTACTTTTGTTTCGCCATTCCCATGAAGCTGGATCGTCACTAATATTGCCACTTTCATTCCATAATTCAAAATCATGACTTTCTAATACATTTGGATCGAAACCGTATAGATCTAAGCTACTTTCATTGATCTGATGGCAGAAACATCCATTCTTCTCTATCTCATTATATGTAGCATGTGCACCGGTATTTGCCTTCCATTCATTAACTTCGGCAACGTGACATCTATAACACAAATCATATTGATCATCAGCTGTCCTTACGCTGTACCACTGATGCTGTCCTACAAACATCGACATTGTGCTTGGAATAACGAATAATCCAATCGCAACAATGGCAAATCCTAATATTATTATATTTTTCTTGTCCATTTTAATCCTCCCATTGATATCTTTATAGTTATATTAATTATAATATCTTCTGTATTTATCTTTTTTCCTTCTTAAAAAGTTACTCCCATTCTATTGTAACTTTACTTGCAGTCAGTTCATTACCATTACTGTCATGCACTTTAATAAAAACATCGACTTTGTCTCCTTTGTTTGGAATGGTTTTCAGTTCTGAAATAATTTCATATTCCCCGCTACCTTTATATTCAACAGATCTCCAGTAATCAATCTGTTTTGAGTCCCAGATAGTACTCATATAAACACCTGGAAAATGAGCCGATGGCTCCTTATAGTCTTCAGCTTTGCTTACTTTCGCACTCGTAACATCTATACTATCTATAACCGGTGTACCGTTGTGTTCTGTAATTGTAACATTAGCTTTAATAACTGTTTTCTCACCAAGACAGCCAGATGCCATGATAAGTGTAATGAGCAATAGGGCAATAGCAATGAACCGCATACTATAGAATTAATATTAATATCATATAAGCTTTATGAAAGGTTCTGAGATTTGTGTAGTCCCGAATGTTTTGACCTTATAAACCTCTCCAGGGCATCTGAAATTTAGATAAATGATGCTCTGTATAGAAAAATACACCCCCCTAAGTTTAGAGCTTGATAGGATTCAAATCAAAAAACTTAATAAACAAGTGTGAGAATCCTTTATAGGATCAAGTAACTGCCAGTAACAGCAAGCAGTTTCAAATAAATTTGATAGATCCGGATGTTAATCTGATGCAAAAAAATATTTCAATCAAAACCGTGGCAAGTGCTGGCGCTGGCGGTATTATCTACGGAATAGTCGTAATACTCCTGAACTATTTTGCACCAATTGTTGGAATTATCGCTGGTATTGTTAGCGGAGTCGGACTTGTGGTTTTAAGCGACCAGGACGAGGAGGATAAAATGGAGATTTCCCCAGTTAACCTGTTCTATTTTGCTGGAGTTGCAATAGTCTCTCTTCTTATCGGATATATCATAATTTATTATTTTAAAACCGAGATCATTCACGGCATGCCATGTCAGCCAAAAGACTTCCTGACACTTACGGATTTTATTTTATCCACACTCAGAATCCCGGATATTCTCAGCACAATAACCGGTGGTCTTATTGCATTTTTATTATCTGATAAAATAAGTGCTGTTTACAGGTATTTCCGTCGTGACCCACCGGTATGATTGTACTCACCGGGAATTATTTCTATATCGACTGGAACCTCGGAATGACAGCCGATACATGCCCAGTAACCCTTTGAAAAATAATCTCCTTTGACATTTCCCATCGTATGGTTGAATGGCTCACCTGCTACGTACCCCGTTGACTCGTTGCACTGGCTAATATAGAACGCTCTATGAAGGTTACCTGAGTAATTTAAGACCATTCCCACATCAAGTCTGGTCTGCGTCGTGTTGAACAACTCAGGGTCATTCAACGTATTATTCCTGTTGCCGTGACACCAGTCATCATCACATGTTCTCATAGTTATTGCATGGGCATCAGGCTTGTCTATTAATGATGTACTGTGGCATAAGTGACAGATTTCATTTCCATCGATTTCAGAATTATTATTGTGATCCAGACTGACTAATAATGAAGTTGAACCATTGTTCCATGAATTTGAATTGCCGTCCCATTTCCAGGTCTTATTATCAACCGAATCAATTATGCCGCTTGATGGATAATAATTTTCGCCTCCAATGGCAAGATAAGTAGTATAATTAGTGTTGTTGGCTGCCCTGATATGTACTTTACCGGTATCAGAATCAACTACCTCATTATATTCTGCTACATGGCAGCGCTGGCAGCTTACTTCATCATAAAATCTATGCTGCCCCGTGAACATTGAAAGTATATCGGGCACTATGAATATTGCAAGCGCTAATAAACCAATTACCAAAAATATCTTACCGCGTTCCATAATTCACCAAAACATTATTAACAGGCATCTGG
>CBDUUM010000005.1:0-26427 GCA_965370445.1 uncultured Methanosarcinales archaeon | reverse complement strand
TCTTGATCCAAAGGCCAACCCAGCGTAAACTATATATATTATTGTTGTCAGACATATAGCATACAGATGTCATACTTTCGTCAGACAAGTAGCAGACATACGTCAGCCACATGTCTGACGTATGTCTGACAAAATTATTACATTAAGGGAGTAAACCCCGATGGAGAGAATAACAATAAGGCTCCCCGAGAAGCAATTAAAAATGATCGATGTCATGGTAAACATGGGTGAATTTCCGTCCACAAGTGAAGCAATCAGGGCGGCTATACGGGACCTGATAGATCAACGAAGTGATAAACTACTCCGTAACATGCAATTACTGGAACGGATAGGTACGGCTTAGGTCGTACAAATTTGCAGGGGATGAATATAAAATGCAAACAATTGTACAAGAAGCATTAAAACATACAGAGAATGAAAAACTCCTCAGGGAGTCTAGACAGATAGAAGAAATGTGTGAAGACTTCGGCGACCCACAAATTGTCATAGTGGGTTGCGGAGGAGCAGGCAATAACACAGTCAATCGGCTCTATAATATGGGAGTCAGCGGCGCAGAGACCATTGCCATTAATACAGACAAGCAGCATCTGGACATGATCCAGGCAGATAAAAAGATCCTTGTAGGCAAATCCCTTACCAGGGGACTTGGTGCAGGCGGCTATCCTGAAACTGGCCGCAAAGCAGCCGAACTTGCAAGAGGGACACTGGAAGAAGTTCTAAAGGGTGCAGACCTGGTCTTTATTACAGCAGGTATGGGCGGCGGAACTGGCACAGGTACCGCACCTGTTGTGGCTGAGATCGCCAAACAACAGGATGCCATTGTAGTCGGCATGGTATCAAGCCCTTTCAGGGTTGAAAGAGCAAGAGCCATCAAAGCTGAAGAAGGTCTTGAGGTTTTCAGGAAAGCCGCAGATACAGTGCTGGTGCTGGATAATAACAGACTGCTGGACTATGTGCCCAACCTGCCGATCGAACAGGCATTTTCTGTCATGGACCAGTTGATAGCTGAGACTGTTAAAGGTATTAGCGAGACCATTACCCAGGCTTCATTGATCAACCTGGACTATGCTGATGTCAAGACCATCATGGGCTGCGGCGGCGTAGCAGTGATGCTTGTCGGCGAGGCAAAGAGCCAGGACAGAGGCGACAATGTGGTACGTGCAGCACTGAACCATCCGCTGTTGGATGTTGATTACAGAGGTGCCACAGGATGCCTGGTACATATTACTGGCGGTCCTGACCTTACACTGTCCGAGGCAGAAGCAGTTGCAGAGTCACTCACTTATGAACTGGATGACAGGGCAAATGTCATCTGGGGTGCAAGGGTCAATAAGGAATATGAAGGCAGGATACGTGTCATGGCTATCATGACCGGTGTCCAGTCCGCCCAGATCCTGGGTCCCCAGTCCTATGGCATAAATGAAGGCCAGAAGGAAGGAATAGCAGCAGGAGCTGCAATGAGTGGTAGTAACAACGGCGGTTCTATCATAGATATAATCTGATAAGTGTATTAAAAAACAGGCCGTCAAATGTCGGCCTGTGCTTTTTCTTTTTTTAAACTTCGATACTTTTTTATAACTTAACATTATTTTAAGCCTACTTAAATAGGTGATAAATTATGGCAAGAAGGGATCGTTTTATTTGTCAATAGAGATATCCGATTTTTAGATACAACACTCCGGGATGGCGAACAAACCCCGGGAGTATCGCTTTCGACTAAAGATAAGTTGTTAATTGCGCACAAACTTGACACCCTTGGTGTTAATATTATCGAAGCTGGTTCTGCAATCACTTCCGAAGGTGAGAGAGAGGCCATACGTGCCGTTGCTAATGAGGGGCTGAATGCTGAGATTTGCAGTTACTGCCGGGTACGCAATGAAGATATAGATCTTGCACTGGAATGCGATGTGGATTCAATCCACCTGGTCGTACCGGTATCTGATTTGCATATCCGGACCAAGCTTAAAAAAGACAGGGAAACTGTGAAACAAATGGCCATGGATGCCACTGAGTATGCCAAGGACCATGGTCTCATCGTGGAACTTAGCGGAGAGGACGCCTCACGTGCAGATATGGGCTTTTTAAGGTCCCTGTACAGTGAAGGTATTGAGGCAGGAGCTGACAGGGTCGTGTTCTGTGACACCGTGGGACTGCTGGTCCCTGAAAAGACCTATGAGATATTCAAGGAACTCTCAACACTCAGCAGGCCTGTTGCAATACACTGCCACAATGATTTCGGGTTTGCGACCGCCAATACAATATCGGCTCTGAGAGCCGGTGCATCTGAAGCACATGTTACTATCAACGGCATAGGTGAGAGGGCAGGCAATACATCACTTGAGGAGGTTGTAATGAGTCTGGAGAACCTCTACGATTATTCCTCAAATATCAAGCTGGATGAATTATACACAGCCTCCAGGCTTGTGAGCAGACTGACAGGCATCCCGGTGGCACCTAATAAGGCTATTGTAGGTGGAAATGCTTTCACACATGAAGCAGGTATCCACGTCCACGGCCTGATAGCTGACACATCAACCTATGAACCTATGAAACCCGAAACTATTGGCAGGCAGCGAAAGATCGTGCTTGGCAAACATGCGGGCAGGAGTTCGGTTATACTGGCATTGAAAGAGCTGGGCCTTGATGTAAGTAATGAGCAACTAAATGAGATCGTGGCCAGGATAAAGGAGCTTGCTGATAAAGGAAAACATGTTACAGATGCAGACCTGGAGATCATAGCTGAAACAGTACTGAACATCACCTGTGAACCAAAGGTCAAGCTGGAAGAATTGACAGTGGTATCAGGTAATATGGTTACACCAACTGCTTCTATCAAGATGAAGGTCAACGGAGTCGAGATAGTGGAGGCTGGTGTGGGAGATGGTCCTGTGGATGCGGCCATTGCGGCCCTGCGTAAAGGTATAGCAGGTGTTGCCGATATCAGGCTGGAAGAATATCATGTTGATGCCATTACCGGCGGAACTGATGCCCTGGTGGAGGTTTGGGTAAAACTGAACAAGGAAGGCAAGGTTATCACTGCCAGGGGTGCAAGGACGGATATTATCATGGCTTCTGTGGAAGCTGTTCTTGAAGGGATAAACAGGTTGATGAAATAGCCTTCAGCAATAACATTAATGTATTAAAACTATCACCTCTGATACTATATTTATTGAATTTGGATCATGTATGAATTAATTAAAAGGAGGAATAAATAGATGGGTAAAAAAACCAGGATGACGGGCGCAAGAGCCCTTATAGAATCCCTGTACGCTGAGAAAGTCGAAGTTATGTTCGGGTATCCGGGCGGCGTATTACTGCCTATCTATGATGAATTGTATGATGCAGATATCGACCACATACTGGTCAGGCATGAGCAGGCTGCAGCACATGCAGCAGATGGATATGCCCGTGCCACAGGAAAAGTGGGGGTATGTCTGGCAACTTCCGGCCCGGGAGCCACCAACCTGGTTACAGGCATAGCCAATGCCTACATGGATTCTGTTCCAATGGTCGCCATCACAGGCCAGGTACCAAGGCCGCTTATCGGGAATGATGCTTTCCAGGAAGCAAATATTACAGGCATCACTCTCCCCATCACAAAGCACAATTACCTTGTAACGGATGTGAACGACCTGCCCTGGATAATCAAGGAAGCGTTCCACATCGCCTCTACCGGAAGACAGGGGCCTGTCCTGATAGATATTCCAAAGGACGTAACCACTGACGAGATAGATTTTGAATATCCGGATAAAGTACACCTGAAGGGATACAAGCCTGTGATAACCGGGCACAAACTGCAGATAAAACGTGGTGCTGAAGCCATCATAAAAGCCAGGCGTCCTGTCCTTTACGTTGGTGGAGGTATAATCTCATCAAATGCCAGCAAGGAGTTACTTGAACTGGCAGAGACCATCAATGCACCTGTGACCACCACACTCATGGCCAAAGGTGCTTTTCCTGATACCCATCCATTATGTGTAGGTATGCCGGGGATGCACGGTACCAAATATGCTAACTTTGCGATTCAGGAATCAGACCTGCTGATAGCTATAGGTGTCAGGTTTGATGACAGGGTTACTGGCAAGGTAGATTCCTTTGCCCCCAATGCCAGGATAATTCATATCGATATAGACCCGGCCGAGATTAGTAAGAATGTACGCGTGGACATACCAATCGTGGGCAATGCAAGATCTATACTAAAAATGCTTGTGGAATTTATTAGTGAGTTAAAGAAAAGCAAATCCACAACCACCCAATGGATCAAGAAGGTTGAGAAGTGGAAACAGCAATACCCACTGAAGTACATCATGGGTGAGACATTGAAACCACAGTATATTGTTGAGCAGATAAATGAATTGTACCCGGATAGTATTATTGTTACAGAGGTTGGCCAGAACCAGATGTGGGCTGCCCAATACTTTAAATATTCCCAGCCAAGGACCTTTATATCATCGGGCGGACTGGGGACAATGGGATTCGGTTTCCCGGCTGCCATGGGTGCCAAGAAGGGGTGTCCTGACAAAGTAGTCTTTGACATCGCAGGGGATGGTTCCTTCCAGATGAACAGCCAGGAACTTGCCACAGTAGTGAAGAACGATATACCGGTTATAGTGGCTATCCTGAACAACGGGTTCTTAGGCATGGTCAGGCAGTGGCAGGACCTGTTCTTTGATAAGAGGTATTCATTTACCAGTATTGATGACAGTGTTGACTTTGTTAAATTGGCAGAGGCATATGGTGCGCTGGGTCTAAGGGTTACTAAACCAGAAGAGGTTGGACCGGCATTAAAGGAAGCCGTTGATTCGGGGCGGCCAACTGTAATAGACTTTGTAGTTGAGCGGGAAGAGAATGTGTCACCCATGGTGCCGGCCGGTGCAGCTATAAATGAAATACTTGACCTGGAGGCCTGAAATTGAAACATACACTTGCAGTACTTGTGGAAAACAAATCCGGGGTCTTAACAAGAGTGGCAGGATTATTCAGCCGCAGGGGTTTTAATATAGAAAGCCTTGCAGTTGGAGTAACGGACAATCCTGATATGTCCAGAATGACTATTGTCGTATCAGGTGATGACCACGTGCTTGAACAGGTGATCAAGCAGTTGAACAAGCTCATAGATGTTATCAGGGTCAGTGATCTTGAACCCGGCGAGACTATTGAGCGGGAACTTGCACTTTTCAAGGTCAAAGTCGATAAGGGCAACCGTTCAGAGGTTATGCAGATAGTGGATGTTTTCAGGGCACAGATCGTAGATGTTGGTGTAAAGAGCCTGATAGTGGGTGTTACCGGAACAAATGATAAGATCGATGCCATCGAGAAACTCTTGCGGGGTTTCGGGATTTTGGAAGTTGTGCGTACAGGTACAGTTGCAATGAACCGTGGTGCTAAGACGGTAAAACCAGGAAAATAATTGTCATTTGGAACAATAATTGATATATGATTTTAGATACAGGAGAGAGAATATATGGTGAAGATGTATTATGATTCAGATGCCGACCTCGGTGTACTGAAAGGCAAGACCATAGCAGTAATTGGATATGGTAGCCAGGGTCATGCCCAGGCGCAGAACCTGCACGATTCAGGTATTAATGTAGTGGTTGGACTAAGGAAAGACAGCAGTTCATGGGCAAAGGCCGAAGCTGACGGCCTGACTGTCAAGACTGTGGCAGAAGCAGCTGCAGAGGCTGATATTGTCCAGATGCTGGTACCAGATGAGATTGCTGCATCCATATATGCGGATGATATTGCAGCCAATCTAAAACCTGGAAATGCACTTTCGTTTTCCCATGGGTTCAATATACATTTCAACCAGATTGTCCCATCGGCAGATGTGGACGTGTTCATGGTGGCTCCTAAGAGTCCGGGGCACCTGGTCAGGCGAACTTATCTGGAAGGTAACGGCGTACCCGGCCTGCTTGCTGTACATCAGGATGCAACCGGGAATGCCAGACAGATTGGACTGGCTTATGCCCGGGGCATAGGTTGCACCAGGGCCGGTGTGATCGAGACTACGTTCCTTGAAGAGACCGAGACTGACCTGTTCGGTGAGCAGGTGGACCTGTGCGGCGGGGTGGTCAGCATGATCAAGGCTTCTTTTGAGACACTGGTAGATGCGGGATACCAGCCCGAGATAGCTTATTTCGAGACCCTGCATGAATTGAAGCTTATCGTTGACCTGATACATGAAGGCGGGCTTGCCAATATGTGGGATTCTGTGTCCAATACTGCAGAGTACGGCGGTATGACTGTAGGTCCTATGATCATAAACGAGGAGTCGAGGGATGCAATGCAAGAGGCACTGTACAGGATTCAGAGCGGTGAGTTTGCCAAGGAGTTCGTACTTGAGGGCAAGGCCAACAGTCCTGTGCTTAAGGCCATGGAGCGCATGGAGAATGAGCATCCTATTGAAGTGGTGGGCAAGAAATTGCGCGCTATGATGCCCTGGCTCAATCCAGATTGAGCCTATTTTTTTCTTTTTTTTCAGTTTTATAAAATATTATTCGTTATTATTTATGTGGTTTATATTTTAATTGAGATATAATTATTTTCAACCGAAAGGTTATAATAGCAGATATAAGATGTAATAGTAATTATGGGAATATAAAGATAATATAATGATAGGAGTTGAAAATAAATGAAGAACGATAAAAAAGATCTGAAAGATAAGAAGGAAGAGGAAAAGGCAGCACAGGAAATCTTTGAGAAAACAAAGATGTTCAGTATGTAAAATATTCTTTAAATTTTTTGTTGGAAATGAATCTATGGCAAAATATTAGAAAACGGAAGATATTTCTTATTATCGAACAGAGTTTTACACCATTTTCAATTTTTGCCCCAATTCCATTTTTTTGTTTCACATTATTTGTTATTTCTACTAAATTAACTGAAATATCCCTTGATAAAATAAATTTATTATTTGTAGGAATTTTAATATCGTTATTTTCTAGTGGAGCTTCTTGTTTTTGGAATCATACAAATGATATAGAGGAAGATGCTAAGAATAATAAAAAAACATTGGTATCAGAAAATATCGTTTCACATAATGAAGCATTAATAATATCTTTATTTCTTTATTTGATTTCAATTATACTTGTTATTTATACATCTATTTTTCTTAATAGACCAATAATCATTTACTTTTTAATTTGGGTTATAATTACGTGGTGGTATTCTGATAATATTTTCCTTAGAAAAATTACTGGTATTCGCTTGAAAACTCATTACTTAGGTGAGTTACTAACTTATGGTATAGCATACCCAGCATATACCATGAGTATTTGGCTTATTTTTTCTGATTCATTTTTAAAAGGATTAGTACTATCATTGATATTTCTTTGTTTTGGCATAGCAGCAGTATTTTTGAAAGATTTGAAAGATATTAAAGGAGATAGGGAAGCAGGCTTAAAAACATTTGGAGTGGTTTTTCCACCATCAAAATTAATTAGAATTTCTTGCAGGTTCTTAATTATGTATTTCTTAATAATTGTTATTGCAACGAATTGTAGAATTTTCAATTTCAATTCATTTTTAATAATATTGCCATTTATATATCTAATAAAAAATACATATATGCATTTTCAAAGTAAGAATTGGACTATAGAAGCAGGAGACAATAAAAATATAAAAGCTATGATGCTATCAGTATATTCATCTATTTTCATTTTAGGATTTACAAATTTCATTTAAATTGATAAAAAAACATTAGTTCCGCCACTCGTATAAAATATATTCTTTTTAGTTTCAGCAATATAATTCCTTCTTTTATATTCTTCTGGTAAGAAAGTTGATGGTGAAGCTGTTATAATTCCAAAATAATTTTCATTTTGTATTTCTTCAATTTCAGTTTTTAAATCAATTACTTTATTCCCAAATGCAGAAATGGATCCTACATCAATGCAAAATAATTTAAAATTATTATTTTTATTTAATATATATAAACCTGAAATAAAATCATTAATTTTAATGTACATAGATTCATGTGCTAAAAAAACAGTGTCAGAAAAATTATCAACATCTATAAAAAAAGGAAATAATTCAAATGGAAAATATGAATCTATGCCTGTATGAACATAACCTGCTGTATTTTCATTGAAAAATGAAACAAAATATGGGACTGAGGCCTGAAGACATCCCTTATCAAGACTTTCTTTTAATTCTAATTCATTTTTATCTGCTGCACCTATCACATCTTTAACAGCTTTAACAGGTGGCATATTATCAAGTGATATCAATATATTTTTCTTAAACAATGCTTCAAACTCTTTTACGACTGTGAAGTTATTTTTTATTATCTCCATCGTCTCTTCCACAGTCGCGCCCTTATCAGGAAAAATATCATCATACACAACCTCAATATCATCTTTTTCAATCACAAGGGCAGCAATCCCATCACCAATATCCTTAAAATTGCTGAAAATTGAAGGCGAATTGAACTTAACCTGGGTATGCAAAACATTCATCCCCACAATCGGAACCTTATAATCGAGTTGTTTTGCAAATATCTCAAGGACAGTAGGTGGCAGATAAAAAATTTTTGCTTTGTCACAATAATCAGAAAACCTTCTTGCCATCTCAATTTTTGTTTTTTCATCGCCCTTGTTGGCCCTGAAACTGTAATATTTACCCATGGCAAAGAATTCAGTGCTTCTTATTGCGTCAGGAACATGAACCAACGGGAAATTGAGTATTACCACACCTTTTTCACATTTTATCTGCCCTGCAAGCTTTTCAGCAGACCTGATGGCACCGTTTTCATTAGCACTCTTAACCTCGATCCTGGCATCTTTATCCTCTCCAAGGACCAATACAGCCCCATCAGTGCGCATGTCATGAGGGAATATCATTCCATCTACGGAAGCACCTATTTGTGGTATATCCCCAAAACGCCTCCTGAAAATATCCAGCATTTCCTGATAATGTCCATTATACTTTAGTGTGGCATAAAAAAGAACAATATCCGGATTGAAGTCTAAAGATGCCTCAGCCTTCTCAATTAATTCTTCAGCAGCCATTTTTGCATTTTTTTTATTGCTAAAAACTGCTAATGTTCTCATGAATCCTACCCAAATAATTTTTATAATTAGATATAGGTTTAATATATATAAAACTGTGGAATTATGCAAAAACCTAATCAATATCAAACGTTATAATATTTTGTTATCATCAGAAATTATTTAAAGCATTAAAATGCTTTATAAGATATAATAGTATAAAGAGATAATAAATTATCAGTAGGTGTTTATATTTGTCTGAACGGGTAAAATCGGGGATATATGGATTAGATGAGCTAATAGGCGGAGGATTCAGGAAAAATACCGTCAACATCATACATGGTGGTATAGGGGTTGGAAAAACTACATTCTGCTTTCAATATGCCTTATTTGGACTTAACCGTGGAGAAAAAGTCGTTTTTATATCTTTTGAAATGACACCAGAACAAATCATCCGTGATTGTAAAGAATTGGGGTTAAGCGAAATAGAAGAACATATTGAATCAGGAAATCTTAAGATAATCCATATTTATGGAGAAGATCTGGCATTCCCCACAATGAGTCTGGTGGATATTTTAACGGAAAATAAACCCGATAATGATGACTGTCGAATTATTGTTGATCCGCTCACTCATTATTCCATGTTTTTGGATGATGAGAAAAGGAAATCACTAAGTACAATTTTCCAAAGTTTAAGAGATTGTGGCACATCTGTCGTCACACTTGAAGAATCACATCTAAATGATGCGATCAACAATGGTTCTTTGATGCCGCTGTATCTTGCTGATACAGTTTTACATCTGGATAACCTGGGTTTCGGTGAGTTGTTTAACAGGACACTACGTGTGGACAAACACAGGGGTTCAAAACATGGTGAGGGATTATACCCTTATAATATCGAGAGTGGTTTAGGTGTAGTAATTCTTGCTTCAGAACATGATATCAATAAAGTGACAGTCACCAATGAATTTGATGAAGAGTTCATTGCTGCCATCAAGCAGGTAAGTAATATAGATATTGTTGGAGAAAAGTTGGCTAAAAGAATCGAAAAGTTAAGAAATGACTGGAACCATAATGAAAGTCCTGAATATATTCTTGACCTGGTAACAAGAAGCGAAAAGTAACTATAATGATCAGAAGAACATTCGAACAAACCCTGGATGATCTATACGAAACGGAAGGGGTAGATGCTTGTATAATATACCGTATTGACGGTATACCTATTACTGTCAGGACACCACGGGACAGTGCAATTCTTGAGGTTATGTTCTGGCTTGAAAAACAGATAAAACATGTATTAAGAAATATGGATAAGGAAGGTTTAATGGCAACCACCTTTGATTTTAAGAATCACCAAATTCTTCTTACACCATCATCCAGGTCAACTGTCCTGGTTACCATAATAAATTCCCAGGCCCATCAACAGCTTATTTCTATAGAGATTGCAAGAGCAAAATCTATTATCCATAATTGCGTTTCATAATAAAAGAAGCCCCTGAAGGCCGGTTATTCCATCTTTCGATATTGTGATCTTTGCCTCAATATCCTTAAATGCCGGTATCCCGTCGGGCGTTTCATCTGAAACCAATGTATTGACCCAGGCGCTATTTACCATAAACCCCAGACCTTTTTGTTCTTCCCTGGGTGATGCCCTGGCCCTGACCACCACACTGCCCCATTTTGATGTAAGCCTGACGTTTGCTCCGTCCTGAATACCCATACGCTTCATTTCGGCAGCGTCCAGTACGATCAAGGCCGACAGCTCCAGGCATTCATCACCAAAACGGTCCTCTTCACATACACTGGCCTGGAACACGTCCCTGCGGGTTATGATCTTGATATCATATTCCGGGGCCTTGATGAACTTACCAACATCCAGCGCCATCAGCTCACCTCCTCCATGATGCGTCTGACTACCATTTCATCAGACAATCCATCTCCCTGGATAAGGGGGGAAATGTCCATTTTCTTGCCGTCCAGCCTGACGGCAGTTCCCCCCACTTCTATACCAGAGGCCCCACATGGAATGGTCACATCCGCTACCCTGGAGGTCAGGTTGGAACATGGATCCACCAGGATTAACGGAATGTCTTTCAACCTCCTGGCAATGGATAAGGGTAAGCTTGCCAGGGGGTCAGAGCCTACAACCATTACTGCATCGGCACCGTGCTTCAACTGCTCCACTACGGAATATTCAACACCAGATACCGGACCATTTTTTTTGAATCCGACCCTGTGAATAAAACCTGTCTTCTCATGCAGATTATGATTAAAACCCCTCATATTACAATGACCTGCCATTGGGATAAGGAAGAAGTTTGAGAACCGGTTCAATGTGCTCATAAATTCTGAAATGAGATCAAATTCTTCTTTAATGGAATAAACCAGCCCTAATCCTGCAAAAATGACCCCGAATTCTGCTTTCTTTAATACAGCAGCCAGTTCCAGGATGCGTTTAACATCAAAATCATAGGATAACTTAGGTACACGACCGGCCAACCCATCCATCAATGCCCGCATGAACTCAGCATCACCGCCGGGCGGGATGCTGAAGAACATACCTTTACATATCTTTGCGGTTCTGGACTCTGTAACATCAATGCATATGGCTGTCCTGTCCTCTTCATATCCCCGCTGCCTCAACTCGCCCCTGGGAAAATATGAATACTTGGAAAGGTGGCGGGGATGGGAACTCATAGGATCAGCACCCCAGTAGATTACAACATCTGCCTTTTCCCTTACATCTTCCAGGGTGCAGGAAGGGACGCTTCCGTTCATTATCTCGTTTATAGTGATACCCTGGCAAAAGGATGAAGTGGAATCTATACAGGCACCCAGGGTCTGTGCCAGTTCTATACCTGCAACCTGGGCCTCAGATGTGGAATTGCTCCAGCCGTAGAGCAATGGATTCTTGGCCTTTTCAAGTATCTCCGCCGCCTGGCTAATAGCATTATTAATATCAACTTCCTCTTGATCCACTGTGGGCATGGCAGTATGTTTACACCCATATGCCCTGGCTTTACCCTTAAGACAGGCATGTTCCACCTTTTCTACCCTGTTATCTTTGATATATACCTGGATATCCTCACAAAGCAGGGCACAACCGGTGCAGGTCCATGTGATTGGTTCAGTCATTTCCATCTCTACCTCATACGAACTCAATAGCCTCGGTTGGGCACGGGTCTATACATGCCCTGCATAGTATCCTGTCCTTACCAAAACGCCTGCATTCTTTTATATTGGCAGCTTTTACCTTTCCGTTTTCGACCCTGAAAATGACCTTTTCATTTGTCGGACCATAACCCCTGCCGGAACCATGGGGGTCATTGGCAACATTTACAGGGCAAGCGACTACACAGTTACCGCAGCCAGAGCAGAGTTCTTCATGGATGATGAGCCCGGTCTCCTCTGCATTTTCCATTGGCTTTAATATCTCTTCCAGTTTCTGCCTTGAATCGCTGTACTTTTTCTCTTCCATCAGTGGCGGGCATTCAGTATACCGCCTGCTACCTGAGAGCAGTGCCACAGCAAATGCCATACAGGTGGATTCATTGCATTTCTTGCAGTTGGTTTTTGGCAGTAATTGATATATTTCCATTGCACTTGTCATTTTATAACCACGTAGTAGGGAAGTAACTCTAGATAGTGCGGAATGTAAATAAAAACTTCCTGCGGCCTGGAAAGCCGGTGTTAAGAAAATGCTCACTTCGTTCGCATTTTCTAAGCCTACAGGAAAGTATATACTTTCCTATACGTTAAAAAATCAGCAGAAGCAATAAAAAAAGAAAACAAGAAACTGCTCACTTGCGCTTGCAGTTACTTGAGTACACGATCTTGTAGATTATACACAAAAAGAAAAAACAAACTGATGTTTTCACACCAGTCTATTGATCGGATGGTTTGGATCCATTATTTCCATGCCGAGATCTTTTGCAGTTTCTGCCAGCATGATATCCACTAAAGCAACTGCCGGGAATACTGACCTGACATTTTCAATAGGACCGTACAGCAGGCAGTCTGCGCCAACTACCTGACATACAAGGTTGGTCCCAATATCCGCGGGCATGTAAGCTTCCTTATGTTCCTTTTTGAACTTCTTAAGCCAATCCCATGCAGATGCCATGTTATGGAAACCACCGCCAGTTGGAAGTCCCAAATGTCCCTTGACTGCCATGATAGACCTGACAGTTGCACCTGCACCTGAACCAGGCGGCATAGCTGCCACATCGACAATTGGTCTGGTTATTCCACAATCCTTGGCAACGTCAAGCATACCTTTTGCCTGGCCAGTACCGCCAATCTCAAGGATGTCCATCTTGCCTTTCACTGAAGGGTCTGTAGCATTGAATGCCAGTACGATGGCTGCATCCAGATCGCTTTCTGTGACTGCTGCAATCTCTTCTTCATTGACACTGGCATTGATAGAGTTGTGTATGGCCCTATCTGCCACGCCAATCTCAGTACAATACTTTGCTGCTGCTGCTCTCACATCACCGGCTGAAGAATCTATCAGGAATGCTGTTTTATCATCGATATCGACAAACCAGTCTATAAATTTTATTATAGCTTCCGGTGTTTCACCCACGATCTGGTTAATATAGGGAACACCTGTTGCGTCCCCCATCTCTTGTTGTGTGTGCCACAGATCATCTGCCTGGTCTTTGTTAAATATACCTTTATCTTCGTCAGTCACAATTTTGTGCTTGCCGTAGAACATAGTACTGATCAGGACAGTGGGATACTGTCCGGGCTGTCCCCCCATCTTTACGCCGCCAAAATCGAAAACTTCCTGTTCTTTATCAAACCTAAACATTTATTATCACCTCATTCACTTAAATAGAATTCTTATTACCGCATTCAAAAGGCTTTCATCTCCCTGTAAGGGAATCGGATCTGTTGGGGATAATCCCAATGTTGTTACTATCAACAGATACATTACTATTATTATTAGAGCAACGCAAATGCCATATAGTATTCCGATATCCCTCCCAAGTCGTTTTCCTATTTTCTGCTGGATCTCACTGTTAGTGAATTCGATCTTCTCATCAATGTGGTCCAGTTTCTTGATAACCTCCTGGTAATCAGTAGGGTCAACGATTATCTCCGGAATTGTATTGTCAGTCATGTCATTAACCTCCCCTTACGATAATGGGCAGTCCGATCATAATGACCGCAAATACGAATCCGATCACAAGTCCTTTGAAACCAAAGGAGACTCCAGAATCAAGTTTTTGGTTTCTGGCAATAAGCTGTCCCCTGTATCTGATATCTTCAAGAAGGTTATCGAAATTCGCAGCTCCGGGTGGATTAACAACCATAGGAACTCCTTTGCCATAAACATATTCTTCGGTTTCTTCAGCCATGTTATACACCTCCCAGGATCAGTAATCCAAGAATTCCAAGTGTCAGGGTAAGCCCCATCATAACACCTTCGATCTTTCCGGAATAAACACCTGATGCGAACTTGTTCATATTACCTATATCGATAGTTTGGGCCTGAATATTTCGGATCCTCGACTGAATCAAGGCCACCTCAGCAGCCATAGGCCGGATACCCTCAAATTCTTCTTCACCCTCACCACCTTCCGAGACCTCTATGATTATTGGTTCACCATCAAACGCTCCGGGATCACGGCTTGCCAGTTCTTTGATCTTTGCAGTTATCTGTCCCTGGTCTTCCGTGCCTATCATGTCGATAATTTCAACCTGTTCCTGTAATCTGGCAATGGCTTCCTCAGTCAGGTTCTCAATGTAGGGAATAGCTCCCGCTGCACCGACTATCCTGTTCTCCTGAGTACCATTGGCATGGAATTGCATAAAGGCATCTCCGGTCAGGTGACCTTTAACCTCTGAACCCGTGACTACGAAGAACCTGATGTTCGGGTTAGAGACGATATTTGCCACAAGCTTTTCGATACCAATATTCTCTGTTTTACAGGGACCTGTGATGGATGCACCTGCATCAAGATGTGGTGCTCCAGGAAGATGGGATCCTAATGTGGTAACAGCAACCGGGTTATTCGGGTCGCCAATCTCATACTCACCTTTCAGGACCGGCCATCCCACTGCCGGTTCTCTTTTGTCTGCCATTTACAAGCCTCCTATCTTCATTAATACGGTAAACAGGAACATCAATATAAGACCTCCTATAAAGCCGTAAAATATATTTGTCCAGACACCTGCAGTAACGGCTGCTTTTTCACGACCCGGGAAGGAAGAAAGTAGTGGATGATCCGGACCAAGTGAGTACATCATATCATCTGATATTTTATCCAGTTCTTCCACTAGTGTTGAAATATGGTCAAGGGAGTATTCCAGCACATCCTCCCTTTCCTCTGCCAGGATTCCTGACATGGGTTCCAGGATCAGGTGGAGTTCGGGTGCAACTCTTATATGGCTCATTCTAATTCCTCCGCTGATGGCAGTAAACCTGTACCAACGACCTTATATGCTTCACGGTGGACAGATTTCATGAATTTATTGAAGTATACCAGGAATATGAGCAGACCTACTAACATGGTCAGTGCTGCCGAAACCGTATCGATAACGGTTAATGAGGCAAAACCTGCAATTACCATAATAAGGGCTGCTTTTTCAATGGCCACGTACAATGTCCTGAACTGTGTCTCATCAGGTCCAAGATTTGCATTGAATGGATGAAGTATAGTCATTGCACCGCCAATAAAGACTATGGCAATGTATCCAGTACTTACCACACCTGGAAGTATGGCACCATTGAAAGCAAAACTTCCGGCGATAGAGGCACTAAGACCCATCATCACCAGGCATCCCGCACCTGCGATCTCGATCATGGATTTTTCCATGATAGGGATGTTCATATTCAGGATCCTGTTGGATATTACGCCAATCACCAATCCGATCAAGGCTGCCACAATAAAAGATATTACAGGGCCTAATATAGCGGGAATTGGCAATATACCTGTTTCAGGTAGAATCAATCCGAATATAGCTGCTACAACACCCATACCCAGGGCTACCATACCAATGGAAGGTACACCTGTACCAAGACCATAACTACATACCCTGCGTACAGCATCTGCACCCCATACTACAGCGAATATGGAACCGATACCGCCCATGACAGAGAATATTGTGGTATTCATGGTCTGGTTAAGCATTGTTAAGTATATTCCTGCGAGTCCGCCAATAACACCGATCGCGATAATCGTATTGGGGGGCAGACCACCAGTTGCGGGTCCTCCTTCTACAGCTGACATTAAATAACACCTCCCATAATAGGTACGGCGATAATTGCACACAGAAGTGAAGCGATCAGGCATGATACGATAGCCTTTGGTACCCTCTTGAACTTGGGGTCGTGGAATCCTTCGATAGTACCCCCGATATTATAAGAGGCGAGCACCGAGTTCACATAGAACACACCAGTGGCAAATATTGCTGCAAGAGAAACTACGGCCGGATCAGCTGGAGCGTTTCCTATCTCCATTAACTGGACATAGACCATTGAACCACCTATTCCTCCGAACAGACCGCCAATAGTACCGCTCACAAAACTGACAGTCGGGACGCCGTGGCCTTCAGTACCTTGTGAAACATAGATATCCTGTATATCTCCTGTTATTGGGTCCTTATCGACCTTGGCAGATACCGGGGGAACACCCACACAGTATACATATACTAACTGCCCGACGAACATTGTCACCGTGATCATGATCATAGAACCCACGGCACCAGAGGCCAGCACAAGTATGAAATCCGATGTACCGAAACCACCAGGAGCTGTCGCAAGGAAATTATACATAAATCCTGCACTGATCAGCCCGGTAAGTCCGGCACCTGCAGCCAGCTGCACTGTACCTGTACCCACACCTGTTGCCTGGGCCATTGCAGCCGGTGCACCACCCACTGGTATAAAGTGGACACCTAAGCCGATAAGCGCTCCGCCCAGAGTAATAAGGGCAATAGAAATTGGATCAATTATCATGCTGGTTCTGCACCTCCTTCTTCATCCTTGTACGGTCCGTAAGCCTTCCTGGCCTTGACTTCAACCAGCCTGTTTGCAAGTATAAGTATCAAGACAATTATCAGGCCGGCAATTACTGCATTCATCCCACTAAATACTGTGGATCTCCAGTTGTCGAAGAACACTGTACAGCCAAGGGCAAGTCCGGTAACAGGTCCTCCGAATTTTGCGCAGGCCCATACATTATCCATACCATTCCTCAGACCTGATTCAGCCTTTCTCACAATGTTCCCTGACTGTGCTGCATTCAATCCGGAGCCGAACGGCTGGTTCTGGAACTCTCGCTCTGCACCATAATGAACATCACCTGTGGACGATCCTATAGCTCCTGCGGTTATTCCCCAAAGTAATGCCAGTAATGGCAGCGGGAACGGGTGTGCTAACATATGGTCCATGATATAAGAAAAACTAACAATACAAAATACTGCAATATACCCATGTGCCATTATAGAAGGCACATGACCGATAACCATGTCCATATAAATTGGTTGTTTGAATCGTTTCTGACTTGCTGTACGTCCCATATGGGCGGTCACTGCGAATAGGCCAAGCAATATTGCACCAGCAAGAGAGCCGATAGCAATTGCGAAAATCACTGACATATTCTGTGCCAGCAGTACACTGGCCACTGTTGCTCCGGTCGCACACCATAGCCCGTAAGCCGGTGGTTCCCCGGAAATTGCTTTATTAAATATCCTGTGTGGAAAATCCATTTGGGCGGCAAGCTGCACCTGTGAGTTAGGATTGCTCTGAGAACCGACGTCTGATTCTAAATCTTCAGCAGCACCGGCAATGGTTGCAAGAGCACCCATCAGCGCAACAATACCCAGATCCGTAATTATTGGATCCATCATTTATTTTCATCCTCCTGTACTTTTTATAATCATTACTGATGAAATCAAATTATACATAATAAATAACTTGATTACATTAACAGTCATATCCAAAAACTAGCATTTTGACTAGTTTATATTTGATTACCAGAAACCCCATATAAATGTTTCTAAATTAATATGCAGTGAACTAGTTAAGGGTATAGGATATCATCAATTTAATCAATTGGCTTTTAAAAATAAAACGGATTTGATAGCAGATGTCCTTGATATGAAATTGGAAAATATCACATGACCTCTGCCAGGTCAATGGGTCGGTTATGTGCCTGTTTCCCACCCTTCCATATATTCGAATTGATGTGGTTTTATCTTGTCGATACTTATCCCCAGAGCCTCAAGTTTCAAACCTGCCACATTCATGTCGATATGTTGTGGCACAGGATGAACCCCGGGTGTAAGCGCATGAGTAGCTATATGTTCCACACACAATGCCTGGTTGGCAAAGCTCATGTCCATGACCTCGGCAGGATGCCCGTCCGCAGCAGCGAGATTTACCAGCCTACCGTCTGCCAGTACATTGATGCGACGCCCGCCTATATTGTATTCCATGATGTTGTTACGTACTTTTTTTGTTAATGTTGCCATGTCCTTTAACTCATCGAGGTTGATCTCCACATTGAAATGACCAGCATTGGCAAGTATTGCCCCGTCTTTCATCACTTTGAAATGTTCCCTGGTAAGTATATCCACATTACCGGTAGTGGTGACAAATATCTCACCAATGGCTGCTGCCTCGCTCATTGGCATTACCCGGTAACCATCCATCCTGGCCTCCAGTGCACGTATCGGGTCGATCTCGGTCACGATGACATTAGCTCCCAGACCCACTGCCCGCATTGCTGTTCCCCGACCGCACCAGCCATATCCTGCTATGACCACGTTCTTACCAGCGACCAGCAGGTTGGTGGTACGGATAATACCATCCCAGCTTGACTGGCCTGTCCCATAGCGGTTATCGAACAGGAACTTGGTCATGGCATCGTTTACGGCTATTACCGGAATCTTCAGTGCCCCATCCCGTTCCATGGACTTGAGCCTGTGCACACCGGTAGTGGTCTCTTCACATGCACCAAGGATTCCGGGCATCATGTCCTGTCTTTCTGTGTGAAGCTTAAAGATCAAGTCCCCGCCGTCATCTATGGTAATATCAGGCTTGTGGTCAAGTACCGCATCAATGGCAGTATAATATTCGTCATTGGAACAGGCATGGATAGCATAGCACCTGATATTCTCCCTTGTATCCAGGGCCTGTGCCACATCATCCTGGGTGCTTAAAGGGTTACAGCCGCAAATTGCCACTTGTGCACCTCCGGTTGCCAGGGTTTCCACCAGCACCGCGGTCTTTGCCTCAACGTGCAGTGCCATTCCCACAGTGTGGCCGGCAAGAGGCTGCCCTGTTATGAATTCTTCCCTTACATGGGCCAAAACCGGCATATGGTTCCTTGCCCATTCAATCTTCATATTACCTGATTCGATCATATCTTCTGTCATTTAATTAACTCCGTAAATAGAAATATCATTTAACTTTAAAATATCACTCAACTTTAGCTTCATCAGCAAGTCTCTTTGCCACATGGGAAGCTTGCTCTATTACCTTTTCCTGGTCTATTGACAGGACTATACCATCTTCCATCAACACCTGTCCGTTTACGATGGTGGTCTTCACATCCGGACCCCTTGCAGCATATATCAGATGCGATATTGGTTCATGGACCGGGGTTAAGCCAGGTGTTTTCATATCTACGATGATAATATCTGCCGCCATGCCCTGCCTTAATATCCCGGCAGGAATGCCCAGTGCCTTTGCACCATTGGACGTACCCATCTTCAATACCTCTCCTGCCGGCAGAGCAGTTGGGTCCATTGCGTTTACCTTATGCAGCAGGGCTGCAGTCTTCATCTCGCCGAACATGTCCAAGCTGTTATTAGAGGCACATCCATCCGTACCCAGTGCAACACTCACGCCCCTGCTTAACAGTTCAGGTACCGGTGCGATCCCTGATGCCAGTTTCATATTACTGACCGGGCAGTGTACTGCATTAACACCCTTTTCTGCCATGATATCCATATCTCCGGCAGATAGCCATATACAATGGGCTGCAAGCACATCGGGCCCCAAAAATCCGATCTCATCCAGCATGTTCACGCTGCACATTCCATATTGTTCCTTCATCTGGTTCAGTTCAGCCTCGGTCTCCAGCATATGTATATGGATGCGGGCATTATCTTCAATTGCCTGCTCCTTGACCTTTGACAGGAACTCCTTGCTGCAAGTATTGGGTGCATGGGGGCCGTACATAGTAGTAATTCTACCATCGGCGGCATTGTTCCATCGTCTCACAAACCGCCCCCCTTCCTGTAGTTCGGTCACTGCCTTAGCTTCATCGAACAGTTCTATCATACCATAAGATAATGATGCACGTATGCCTGATTCTTCCACTGCCCTGGCCGCATGGTCCATGTGGAAATACATATCAGCAAAGGCTGTGGTACCTGAGCGTATCATTTCCAGGCATGCCAACATTGTTCCGGTATACACATCATTGTCTGTAAGATGAGCCTCTATCGGCCAAATATGTTCTTCCAGCCATTGTTGCAGAGGCATATCATCCGCATAGCCCCTAAATAGTGTCATTGCAGCATGGGTGTGGGCATTTACCAGCCCTGGCATAACAGCACAGCCCTTTGCATTTATGACCTGGTCCGCATTTTGCTCTTCGCGGCCTACATAGGCAATCCTGTCATCCTCTATAAGGACATACCCTCCTTCAATCGGCGGGCCGTCCATAGTAATTATATAACCGTCCTTAATGAGTATTCGAGACATGTAATCCGTGTTACTGTTTCAATATTCTATAAGGTTTGCCATAGATGATTACAATATAAAAAAAACACGTATGCGCCGATCGGGATTCGAACCCGAGTTCATGGCTTGGCAAGCCACGGTGATAACCACTACACTATCGGCGCACAATGGAATGAGTGGAATCCACATACGAGAATAAAGTATATAGGTTTTTGGTTTGCAAAATCACCCTTTTCTTTTTATATCTGCAATGCAGGACAAACGATGCTGCAACACAGGATAACTGATGCGCTTTGCTGCATATCTTGAAATATATTCCCTCCCATTTACACCCTAATATGAGGCTCAACTCAATCCAGTTTTTCACCAGCGCATCCATGATGATGTCCATCATGTTCATCCCCCTCCTGGCTGAGGAGATGGGGGCAACCTACACCCAGGTGGGCATTATAATGAGTGTGTACGGTGCATGCTTGTTCTTTTCATCCTACATTTTCAGTAAAGCGGCAGATGCATGGAACATTAAAAAACTACTGCTCTTTGGACTTGCATGCTCGGCTGTAGCTTATTTCCTGCAGATATTCGCCTACGATCCATTGAGCCTTGCACTTCTGCGTGGATTGCTGGGTATATGCGTGGGCATGTATCCGGCAGCCTTTATCATGCATATCTACGGGCTAAAGCGCAGCATTGGGAAATTTAGCTCATTTGGTGCCCTGGGCTGGGCCTTTGGGTTTTTCGGAGCAGGGGTGATAGGGGACTTTGACCTTATATTCATTGTCAGTTCATTGATGGTGATATTATCCTTCATCATCGCAGTTCGTATACCTGAGGTACAAGTGGATAAGATGAAAGTGAATTACTTTTCATTTTCCACAATTAAAAATAACTGGAGTATTTATCTTCCGTTCTTCATCAGGCATACAGGCGCAGTTGGATGCTGGACCATTTTCCCGCTGTACATGGTAAGCCTGGGGGCAGATAAGTTCTGGATTGGACTGCTATTTGCTATAAATCCGGTAGTCCAGTTCTTAATAATGCGACGGCTGGACGGCTGGAACATGGAACTTGTAGTAAAAGCTGGATATTTGTTGTCTATACTGGCATTTATCAGCCTGGTTCCTGCCACTATCTATTACCATATCATACCCAGTATGTTCCTGGTGGCCTTATCCTGGTCATTCCTGTTTGTGGGTTCCACTGAACTCCTCCTAATGCGCAACAAGGATAAGGCTACATCGGCTGGATATATTAATTCGGTGATCAGCCTGTCTATGATTACCGGGGCTTTGCTGGGAGGCACTCTCTCAGGCATGTTCGGGTTCACTGCAGTGTTCTTTGTCGCTGCAGGACTAAGCTTTGTTAGCCTGATGATATCCTTTACCAGTCTAACTCAGCGGCCTGTCCAGGATTGAAATGAGAATGAGATGATAAAATAGGACGTGAGTTCAAGATATGGATAAGAAGCGGATAATATATCTCATGGAAGGTTTTTTTTCCCGAGCATTTTGTCTGTGATTGGGGTTAATTTCATTGCACCTTGGGCTTGATTATGATGGTTCCTTTGTCCAGGTCAAGGTCTGCCAGGTCCATGGCAAGGAGTTCACCTTTTCTTACGCCTGTCTTTGCCAGGACAAGCATAAGGGCCGTGTGCAGGAAGTTTTCTGCCTGCCTGATCAGTTATGTCATTTCATCTGTGCTGATTAGCTGCCGGGTGTTCTCTCTGTTAGTCTTGGGCCTGTTGTTGGCGAGGTACCGCTTCCTGAAGGGCGGTATGGGGTTTTTGTTCAGGGTTCCCTCATAGATGAGGTAGTCGTATTAGGAGCTTATGGCTGAGAAGTAGGCGCTGAGGGTGCGAGGCGATACTCCTTTTTTCCTGGTCTTTTCTATGGTGTAGTCCATGTCCTCCCTGAGATAGTCAAGGAAGTTCCGGAGCTGGGGGTATCGGCTTTAAGGGGGTCTCCCACGAAGTCGAGGTATGCGCTCACGTTGGACCTGTAGGTGTTTATGGTGTGCTTTGTCAATCCCCTTGACCTGCAATCTTCCAGGAAACTTGTTATGCCGATACCCATTTTATTCACGGTCCCGTCGGTTTGTTTTTACCTTGTGGTAATATACTATTAGGTAACTCCCCTTTAATATACCTTTTGGTATATGAACAAAGTTTATACATCATAAAGTAAATAACATCAAATACATGGCAAAAATAAAACTTGAAGGATTTAAATGTGAACGTTGCCAACATGAATGGATACCTAGACAAAAAGGAGAAATGCCTAAGGTTTGTCCAAAGTGCAAAAGCCCTTATTGGAATATTCCAAAGAAGACAAAAAAGTGATTCCTTAAGCTATGGGAAATAAAAATTGGCCATCGTTGATTAGACACGGTGGGATATCGAAGTGATTTAACATGTCATGCGGTCTTTCTGACGATGAACTTTTTATCTTGTATATATTGTACACAGATAAATGTCTATCGAAAGCCAAATCATATCATTCAAATAAACTGAAGGGGCTGTATTGTAAAAAATATTCATCGAAATTTAAAAAAGCCATTCGAAAACTATTGAATGATAATTATATAACACCAATCAGAAAAGCGGATATTAAATACTATATTTCAAATTATCCTGCGATGAGCTATGCTTTAAGTTCTCATGGTTATTCGGTCACAAAGGGTAAAAAGCGACCATTGTAAAATATATTTAACATACCTGTAAAAATCAATTAACAAACCCTTTTATAATAAGAATTACTAAAATAGCAATTATCGTTATAAAATACAATACTAAGAGTGATAATGATATGACCAGTCCTTTCGAAGGTTTGTTGGGAAATAACAGTGAATTGAGGATGCTTGAATATTTATTACCGCTAGAAGGAATAGATTTCAACATTACTGAATTAGCTGAAGAAGTAGGAGTTGCAAGACAAACAGCTGCTAAGGTTGCAAAGAAATTTGCCGAATGGGGTGTATTGAATTCAAAGGCAAGAGCAGGAGCCACATATTATAGCATAAATCCTGAATCAGCTATCGTGAAAAATATCATACAGTTCAACAACATTCTCATTGAAAACATTCTAGGTGATGAAGCACTGTACGAAATACATGATTACTGGGAGACTCAGAGACCTCATGCTGCTTCAGTGAGAACTCTAATAGGAGAAACGCATCCTGAACAGATGTTTCAGCAGCGATCTGTTAAACCTTATTCACCGGTAGCCATTGGTTCAGAAAACAGTTGGGTACAACCCTCACAAAGGGGTGGAATACCACAAGTTCCCGTTGCTCCTTCTACTGTGAATATGCACAGCTCGACGAGGGGATTACCAGATACTAATTTCGGAGGAAAAGTATAATGTCTCAAAAAGAGTTTTTCAAAAAAGAATTAGTTAAAGAACTGAGATTAATTGAAGCTTTGATGAAAAAAGCAGACAACCCTGATACAAAAAATTATTATTTTTCTGCAGCTTATGGAATTACAACCCGTACCTATAGATACAGCTTCTCAAAAGATGTTCTATTGGCTGATCTTGTTTTGAATCATGCTTATCAAACACTACTCGAAGCTTCTCGAAGATTAAAGACTGGTGATACACCTGTTCTACTTGAAGAAATACATTTTGAAAAAATAGAAGAAGGATTACGGGAATTGGCAGATGCCTTTGAAAATGATGAATCCATTTTAGAGCCTCTTGAGAACATTTTAACTGCTGTTTTCAGTACTTCTGGAGCAGGTAATTATCTTAGAGAGAAGGGGCTGTTAAAACTTTAATGACAGCCGGCTAAAGGATATCCAGGACGGCCAGGCAGCTGCCGGCACTGGCAGGGCTGCGGTGTTGGGCTTGCTGTCCTCTGCCTGGCTGCTGCACTGATCAAGGGGCTGGGCTTTGGTGATATCAGGGTCTTTGAGTGCCTGGCTTACGTCCCTGCAGCTGCGGTGATCATCCCGGCTGCCATGCTCCAGATGCTGGCAGAGCTGTCGGTGGATGGGGTTAGCTTTCTCGGAAGAATATAAAAAAGGCAATTTTTAAGTAATGAGGAAATAAACAAAAGTTAATAATGAGGTTTTATGCATGTCTCAAAAAATACCAAATAAACATGATTTAAATATATTAACTCAAGCTTTGGAAATAATTTTTACAAAAAGTACAGCAATAAAAATATTAGATGGTTTCTCACAAAAGCAAATAAATGAATCAGATTTTCCAGATTCAGATATTAATAAATTAACAGAGAATTGGGTTAGGCCGACTAAACCAACAGATCAACCCGAAGGGGATCCTCACAAAGCTGCACGGGTTTTATTATTGTATATTTGTAAAAATTATCTTGATATTCAAGATGAGAGAATTCAAAGTCTAATTTTAGACCCAAATATTCAGAAAGGTCCTTTGGGGCAAAATTGACAGCCAAGCTAGGCTCAAAGTAATCCAGCCGGCCAGCAGGATCTCAAGGACTGCAGCTGTCCAGGGGATAACCAGGAAGGCCGGGCAGCTGGTGACGCTAGCAGGGCTGCGGTGTGGGGCTGAATAAATGAATATTATTTCGCAGGTTTTGCCCATTCATCAAGTACTTCAAGGATTTTGGGAATCATTTTTTCCTCACTTCCAGCACATTTTGCTCTTATTCTATTGAAAAGACCTTCATTTCTTTCTTTTAGCCATTTTCGAACATCATGATCAGTTGTCATTTATATATCACTCCATTTTTCTTTATTTAAGAAGTAGTAGATTAGTGTATTGATTTGGCTTTCAATCCTGCATTTGCGGTAATCATCCTGGCTGCCATGCTCCGGATGCAGGTAGATCTACCCAGGAAGTGCTGCTGGCCTGCAGCTGGCCAGGGGGATGACCAGGACGGCCAGACAGCTGCCGGCGCTGGCAGGGCTGCGGTGTGGGGTGCTAGATAGCTGGCCCGGCGTTGGGGTGCACAACCTTGAACGGAATATATGATCTTAGTTAAAAATTTGATACACTATCCGATATTTACCAATTCTTCTTTTCCACAAACCTTTCAAGTTTCCTACAAGTGCAATACCACAATACGGATCATCGAGAATCGTTTTTATCTATTTGATCACTTTTGACTTGATATTCTCAGGAAGTTTTCTGGTTTCTTTTCGGAAACTGTTGGGAAGACGTGCTTTGTATACCATTTTTATGCTAACACGTCATCAACTTCATCAAAAGAGCAATCCAAAAAATCCCCATTTTTTAAGTCTCCCTTGCTTCTTTTGACAGAATCCATTGTTTCCTTGTCCAATGACACTTCCAAAGTTGCCATTATTTTCTCCATTTTATGGTACGATGAAAGCATATCTTCAAAAAGGTCCCTTGGTATCGTGATCGTATCATGCTTTGGTAATACAATTGCAGTCATTATATACATCATTCATTTTTTACAATTTAAACATTTCCCAATTATACTCCCAAAAACGTGCGCTCAATCGCACCACAACGCCAATATTCATCGTGTAATGACACTCCGTGACCGGGGCAAGTGTGGTCAAAGACCTCAGGGAAGGCGAGAAGATATTCTTCGAACTGCCAGACAGCAAAATGCAGGGCAAGTATGCGCTCACCATGACCAAAAAGTGCATGGCCTTAATGACAGTAAAGTATATACTTTCCTGGAGTGCACCCAAAATAACGGGAAATCACTGGATTACTGGAAGCAATGAGGGGATATAAATTAAACACCGATTTTCGTCAGCCTTTTATATTCCAAAAT